>JALUFE010000070.1 GCA_027052175.1 Helicobacteraceae bacterium
AAGTTTGTACATAAGCTCTTTTTCTTCTTGACTCATTCTTTTGTATTTTACTTCTCTTGGCATTGTTGACTCCTTGGAATCTTTTGCTTCAATTTCAGCAACTTTTATTCCATTCGGTCAGTGCCAAAGATAAACTTCAAGAGCTTTTAACGCATCAATAGGTATTATTTTGAACTTATTGGTGAAGTAATACCAAAGGCAGTTATTTATCAGATTGATCGCTGCTCACCTTTGGTAGAAGAAGCGGCAGACAAGGAGTTTTTCAGTGCGTTTTCTTGTACTTTTTTTTCCTGTTTTGCTTTTTGGGGAAGCAAGTTTCATTACACAGATGGAGTACGCTTCGCTGCTTTACAAAAATCCTCGCGGGATTGGATGCGAGCGATGTCATGGACTTCAAGGCGAAGGTAAACTCATAGCCAAATATAGAGTGACGAAAAAGCTTAAAAAAGGAGAGAAAATCATCACGGTGAAAATTCCAAAAGAGTTTCGTGCTCCTGCCATCAATCATCTGACATATCAAGATTTTCATGCCGCTTTTGGCAAAAAACTTAAAGGAATGCCCAAATATTATCTAACTGAAGGGGAGATAAAAGCTCTGTATTTCTATCTGCAAAAGATCAACATGGAAGAGAAAAAACGATGAATGAAATTTTTTTGAAAGAAGTGGAGGAGGCGTTCACTGCACGAGATCTGGAAAAACTTCAGAGTTTTTGTGAGCCGACATATAGAGAAATCAACAGAAATAGCGGCTATCGCTCCGTTTTGATGCTTTCATGCAACAATGTCAAGCATCTTGGGAAGATCGAATCACTGCCTGCTGAATGTATAATGCTCAATCTTGAAGATGGTGTAAGTGAAGCAGAGAAACCTTTTGCGCTTGTTTTGTGTGCGATCTTTCTCTCACGACTTCGACAGTGTGACAAAAAACTGGTCGTTCGCGTCAATTCGTTGGATACCACAGGGTATGACGAGATCGCTTATTTGAACCAGTATATGCCTGATGCCATTCGTGTACCAAAGATACGAACTCCAAAAGAGGTCGATACCGTTTTGGCTTTGCTGCATGATGAGATTGAGCTGCATCTCTCCATCGAAACGAAAGAGGCATGGCGGAATCTTGCACATCTCAAGCGTCACAAAAAAGTTAAAGCTTTCTATTTGGGAGTGCTTGATCTGTTTGCCGATCTCGGTCTCTCCCAACGTCAGATCCAAAAGGATAATCCGACACTTCTTTATATACTGCCGCATTTTCTGATGACTTGCAAATCAATGGATGTCAAACCTGTTTCGTTTGTTTATCAGGAATATAAAAATATCGAAGGATTTAGAGAGTGGCTTGAGCTTGAGTATACGATGGGATTTGATGCTAAAGGTTGCATAACACCGACTCAAGCCAAACTTGTCAATGAAATGTTCGAATATGATCAAAAAGAGATAGAAAGGGCTGAAGAGATTGTAAAAGTGTTTGAGCAAAAACGCTCAAACGGTATTACCGGTTTTGTGCATGATATCCATGGTTTCATAGATGAGCCGGTTTACAAAGGTGCCTTGGCGTTACTTCAAAAAAAGGGATAAGAAATGAGTCAAGAAATGTATGAGCTGTATGCAAAAGAGATACTCGATGGTGCAGTGGATCCATTCGAGATCGATTTTGACGAATTTACAAAGAAATTTAAAAAACAGGAGCTTATCGGTTTCGAAGAGGTGGGTGACGATGTGATGAAAGTGCAGCGCTATCTGCTTGGAGAGGATGAAGAGTTTTTGTTGGAAGATCTTCGCGGAGCATGGCAGGCACAGCACTATATTGACGTCGCCGAGTCGATGCTTTTTGAGGATCTTGATGAGGATATGGCTAAAATCGTTGTAAACAAAGCGCTCTCGTTGGCGGATTCTAGTGAAGATTACGTAAATATTGCTGAACTTTTCATAGAAGAATGGGATGAAAAAGAGAAGGCGGTAGAGGCATATAAAAAAGGTATAGAGGTAGCTAAAGAGACAAGTGATCTTACCTTTGTAGCCGATAGCATCGCTGATGCAGATTATATAGATGACAAAGAGTGGGCACGCACTATCTATCAGGAGGCTTTGGGACTAGCGAAGAGTATGTATGATTTTGTCTATGTGGCACGCTCGGTCGCTACGCCAGAGTACCTCGATGACAAAGAGGGAGCAAAAGAGATCCTCGATGTCGCGCGCAATGTTGTCGATCCTGAGGATTTGCGGCAAAACATCCGTCTGGGACTTTCATACGCACACTTTACAGACGATACCGAAAGTGCGAAAGAGTATTTTGTCAAAGCGCTCAATCTTGCCCAAAGCTTCAACGACTTTTTTGAAATTCTCCAAAACGTCGCACTTGCCGATATAGACAAAGAGTTTTTCAAAAAGATCATGAAGATTACACTGCTTTCTATGGATCTGCAGCCACAAAAAGAGCAGGTTGCCAACTTGGTCGAGGAGTACCTCGAAGATCACAATCTCGTTGCATTCCTACGCAAAAACAGTGCAGAGGAGATCATCACACTCTTTTCCAAAAAGGATCTCGAAGATCTGAAACTTGAATATGCACAGAAAATTCTTGCAGGTGAAATCGATCCAAAACAGATAAGTTTTAAAGATTTTGCAAAATCATAAGGAAGTTTGAAGAGGTGGTACCGCGGGGGGGACTTGAACCCCCACGCCCGAAGGCATCGGATTTTGAATCCGACGTGTCTACCATTCCACCACCGCGGCATCGTTGGATGGCGGAATTATATCGCCATTATGCTTAATCCCGCTTAAAAGCGGTAAGCAAAAAGACAGGAAACGCTTTATGCGGTTTATCGACAGTATGTGTGATCTCAAATTCAATTTTGTCAAAACCTGCTTTTTGAACAATTGTGGAGAGCTCTTCTTTATCGAAACCGAAATGATATACACCGGTATTGTCGGAGTGAAATGTCCCATCCTCGCTGAGTAGATCGGCGATCGCTATAAAACCGCCTTTTTTGAGGCTCTCTTTGAGAGTTTCAAAAAAGCTTTCTAGATTTTCTATATGATGCAGTGTCATCGAACTGACGATACCGTCAATTTTTAGATCAAGTTTCTTTTTCGTAATATCTGCAAAAACAGGTTCGATGGAGAGTTCTTTGGAATTTTTCGTTTCAAGCTCCTCAAGCATCTGTTTCGAGGTATCGACACCGTACACCTTTTTGACCTTCTTCGCTATTTCAAACCCAAGCAGTCCGGTTCCTACGCCAAAATCCATTATTTCCATATTTTCGTCGAGGTCGATTTTTTTCTGGATTGCTTCGGCAATGGTGAGGGCATTTTGAACACGGCGTGGGAGACGATCCCACTCTTTGGCTCTTTTGTCGAAAGTGTTCATAGTTGATTTATCCAAAAATCTGCGTAACGCTGTTC
>JALUFE010000071.1 GCA_027052175.1 Helicobacteraceae bacterium
TTTATATTTTATCCATTTGCAATACATGACCCGATGTCAGGGGATTAAAACTATTAAGACCTAAAGTAAATGAAGATGCTATAGATTTGCAATACATGACCCGATGTCAGGGGATTAAAACTTTATCGACATAGGTATAATTTTGCTTCCTTCGTGTATTTGCAATACATGACCCGATGTCAGGGGATTAAAACTTTGGTTGTGTCATTCTTAGCTTCAATCCTGTGCACATAATTTGCAATACATGACCCGATGTCAGGGGATTAAAACGTTTTTGCTTTTACGATTAGAAAGTCTATGAAGAATTTATTTGCAATACATGACGCGATTAAAGGGGATTAAAAGCATTAAGGAAAGTCAACTGTCACATTTAAAACGAACCAACGCTTTCGCAATTTGTCGTTACCATTTCTGTAAAAATTACGAGGAACAAAAATGAAAAAAGACGACGCGGCCTATCTGCTCTATAAGCTTGTTACAATCGCTGCTTTGTCAATTGCTGTAAATATCGCAATGAACAGGGAGTTCACCCACCCTTATGCCTTAAGTGGTCTTGTCTTTGTTGTCGGAGTATGGAGCATGCTCAAAGCTTCCACTATGAAAGAGCGGATTTCTCTTTGTTTTCAACGCAGAGCATCGCTTGGTATGTATATAGCCGAATCGCTCTTCTTTATCGGCTTTGCCGTAGTTTCACTTGCCGTTTTTCGTTATTTCCTCTTCCTTGAGGAGCAAACAAGGGCACTGTTTTTTGGATCGATCTTTATGATAACTGGTATGGCTTTTTATATTCGCCGTTGTCAAAAGGAGTCGAGATGAAGCACAAACGGCGATATGCAAGAAGCAAAAAGAGCATACTTGCCGAACATCCACTATGGTTGATGATGGATCGTGACACTTTTTGCAAGCGTTTTTTTATAAGCGAGGAGCTTTATGAAGCCGTGCATATCGCTCTCTACCGCTATGATCCCATGGGAGTTGCGCATCTTGCTCCAGATGAGTACGATATGGAGGTTGTGGCTATATGCGCGCATTTGGACAAACGTCTCTATCGTACAGACAAGAACCATGTCAAGGGTATCGCTGCCGAAGAAGTCGCAGAGATCGTTAAAAAAGTTTTCGGCGATTTTTTCGGCAGCGAGTATGTTACCGAGGATGCGTTGACTGTTGCGTCATGCGAATCGGCAGCGCAAGATATACTTGAAGCATTGCTACAGGAGGAAGAAAATGAAAGAGCACTTTCTCAATAGTCTCATTATGGCTTTTTTAGTCGGCTTCGTCGCTCATTTGGCGGTAGTTGTTATGTTCGATATAGCCTTATACACCTTTAAAGATTCGGCTATGTCGTGGAAAGATTTTTTACTTTCGCTACAACATGGCTATTTACCGGGTGCTTTAAATATATTTTTTGTCGTTTTGATCAATATGTTTATTTTTAGAGGTTTGATCGGACCTATTTTTGTAGCATTGTCGATGACGATCTATGCTGCGATAGTGAAATCTCTTACCGGCAATTTTATGCTTCTTCATGAAATAAACTTTAAAGATGGAATGGAGATATTTGTCGCTTTTCTCCTCTTAGGCGGATATATCATATTTTTAGAGTATATGACTGCACTTATGACCGATTCGCTTGCAACAGCTATAAAGTACCGCACTACGGACGATTTTGACGAGTTTTGATATAATATCACCCAAAAAGGGACATTATGACACTCGTCTCTATTGTCGGTGACTTCTACTCTTCGGTTTTACCTGTTTTTTACGAGTTTAGCGATCGTATTACAAATCATATCATCGTGTATGACGATGATCGCTTCGATGTGCAAAAAGCGAAAAAAATCATCAAAGGCACAAAACGTTTTATAAAACAAAACAGCCTGCCAATCACTACATATACAAAATCCATCAACGAAGATTATGAAAAAAGCATCGAAGATATCGTTTTGCTTGCACTTGAGATCAGCGATAAAACGGAAGATGTTTACATCAATGTTACCGACGGGCTTGCAAGCAATGCCGTTGTTCTTGCATCGCGCTATTTCGACAAAGGAGTGCATTTTTTGGCCTACGACCGTTTCGACAACGAGTACAACATTATCTCGCAAGACAAGATGGTGTGGAGAAAAAAGATGCACAAAAAGATGGATATCCACACCCATTTTCTTCTCAAAGATATAGAGATAACACAAATGGGTGATAAAGCCGAAGCACAACAACTCAAAAAAGATCTCTCAATACTGTTTCAAGACTTTAAGGGGAAAAAGAACGAGTTTTTGTCCGAGTATCCAAACTGCAACGAGGTTATAAAAAATACAAACAACGGATTTCTGTTTGAAAAGTATATATTCAACCTACTCAGCGATCTCGATCATGACGACATAGCCTACGGCATTACGATCGAGGATCGACACTCCGAAACAAAAGGATACAAAAACGAGTTCGATATTTTGATAATAAAAGAGAATCATCTCCATATCATCGAATGTAAATACAAATCCTTTTCACATACAAAATCGGCACAGGAAAAGAGCAACATCATCTACAAACTCGACTCTTTACGCGATATAATCGATGATGACTCACGCATACTTCTGTTAACAAACGAATCACGATATAACTACATGGACAATCCTCAAGGAACTCCAAATACGGCGACATCCATCAAGCGCGCACGTGCAAGCAATATCGTTATCCGAGGCAGTTTAGTCGGCAAAGAGGCAGATTTTCGAAAAGATATCAAAAAACTTTTTGGAATTTAGTGTTTCGGCGTAAAAAGCTGACACTCTTTGCCGCTTGATTTTTTGACGGTAATGGAGGGCATAAGCCGCCCTTTAAAGCCATACGCCTTGCACGCATAGGGCTGAGAGGGCTCCCACGTCACTTGAAAGTAGACACATTTTCTGCAGTTGATTCGTTGTTCACTCATAAAACTTGCACTCCCGCTAAAGCCTCTTGTTCTATAGCACGGCTGTAATCTTTGTGGAAAACGACATCGACAGGTTTGTGCAGTAACGCGTGCAATTTACTTTTAAAACGAAGTTTTCGCTCCATATCGATGGGCTCCTCTGCAATCACAAATAAATCGATATCGCCCCCTTTTTTTGTATCGACAAGACGACTTCCAAAGAGATAGACAGATGCCTGACCCAACAACTCTTTTGTACTTTTTTTAATGACTTCGATTTCCCTATCGCTGAGTCTCACGATACTTCTCCTCTACTCTTTTAGCGACATCTACGAGTAGATCACTCTTGTGTATAAAGAGATTGATTTTCTCCATTCTTTCATCGAACTCTTCGGGATAGTCATGAGCGATCTCGTTTGGCAGTTCTCGCAAAAAATTCCATGTATCTATATCGACGATCCCCTCTTTTTCATAGGATGATTATATCATTTTTGCTACAATAGCACTAAAAAGGCTTCGAAAAATGGACAAAATCCTCCTTATGCTCCAACTCCAAAACCAGCTCAATGTTGCTACAAACGGTGAAGAGTGGGTGAGAGGTGTCACCAAAAACGGCAAAGAGATCAACTGGAAGCGCTGCATCTACATGGAGAGTGCGGAGATGATCGACTCATTTCCTTGGAAGCACTGGAAAGCCATTGACGCAGAGCCCGACTGGGACAACCTCAAGATCGAAGTTGTGGATGTGTGGCACTTTATCATGAGTCTTGCTATCGAGTTCTATGCACAGGAGATGCTTGGAGGCATCGAAGATATAGCGATCCATACTGCCGAGCTTAATGCTTTTTCACTTATAGACAACAACCATGCCCGCTTCGATGAGCCAAAAATCATCATGACAAAAGTCGAAGATATTATGCGTGATGTACTCTCACTCGGCAAACTCGATCTCGACGCACTCCTTACACACTTCTTCGAGCTCGTTTCTATGAGCGGTCTAAATCTTCACTCACTCTATACGCTCTACATAGGCAAAAATATCCTCAACCAGTTCCGTCAGGACAACGGCTACAAAGAGGGGACATACATCAAAACATGGGATGGTGAAGAGGATAATGTCTGGATGCAAAAAATCCTCGATGAAAACCCCGACATCAAACCCGAAGAGCTCTATAAAGAGCTTGCAAAACTCTATCATCAGGTCAACAGAGCGTAGTGAAAAATGTTTTAGAGATAGAGAGGCTCTTTTTTGGTTATACAAAAAAAAGGCTATTGTATGAAGATTTCTCACTCACACTCAAAAAAGGAGAGCTCAAAGCGATCGTAGGGCCAAGCGGCGCGGGGAAAAGCACCCTCTTTGAACTGATCCTTGGCAATCTCAAACCCGAAAAAGGAACCATCAGCGTCACCTCACGCATCTCTGAAGTCTTTCAAGATCCCTACACCTCCTTTCATCCAAGCTATACTATCCTAAGCCAGATAAAAGACGTCGCATCAACGACAAACTTAAACAGCTATCTCAAAACACTCGGCATCGAAGAAATCCTGCTGCACTCCCTGCCACACCAGCTCTCAGGCGGACAGTTGCAACGCTGCTCGATCCTGCGGGCGATGCTGATGCAGCCAGAACTGCTGCTGCTTGACGAACCTACGTCTGCCTTGGACAACATTCTTCAATTAAGCACTATGCAGATGATAGTAAACAACCTGGATCGTTTTGGAGTTCTCCTCATTACGCACGATCATGATCTGGCAAGATGGTGCGCGGATGAGATTGTGGAGATTTAACTCACGATTTTAAGAGTCGTGTACGCCTCTTGCAAAAGCTGAAATTTCTTGGTGTAGTAATCTACCATATAGGGCTCTTCGGCGATGATCCTATCAGGATGATATATCTTCACAAGCTTTTTATAACTCCGGCGGATCGCCTCACGTCCGGCTCCTACGGGACATTCCAAAATGGTATAGTACTTTTTCTTCTCATCCGCCATCTCCTCTTTGGACAAATCACCGAAACTGCAAGAAGCAAGGTCACTGTAAAGTGTACTGAGAAAACGGTTGTCATAGGTGTACTGAATCTCATAATGAAGAATATGCTTCTTCCCCATCGCCCGCTCAAAACGTGATTTGGCCTTGTAAGAAGAGACATCAAGCACCATCGACTGATCGGTTCCGCGCTCCATATAAACATTCAGCTGCGATCTGAAATAGCTCATCACCCAAGAGTTTGGCTGATCAAGCGAAATCAAGATCGTATTTTTATCATATGCATAGAGATTGACTTTGACGACTTCTGGCATATAAAGACGATCGAGTTCGATTTTGATGGGGTATCTGCCAAATTTCAAAAGGGAGCGTAAAAAAAAGGCATGATCGAAGCCATGCGTCTGTGCATAATGATGTGAAAGTGCTTTAAGAAACTCTTCGCGCACCTCTTTGAGTGTATCGTTACGAAAAATGAGCACCGATTTGGGCAGAAAAAGCATACTTTTTACATGCCTGTTGAGAAATTCTATCACCCATGCTTGATTGAGCGTAGCGAAATCACTGCGTACCAGGATTAAGTTATTGCGTAAAACGATCTCCATAAGCCCTCTTTCTCTATTCTGAGAGAAAAAGCAATTTTTATTCCATTCTGACTGAAAGCTTGTCACTGTGTAACGAAACGCCTTAAACTCGTCTCGAACTCCTCGACACTTTCCAAAGGTCTGGAGATGTAAAATCCCTCCATATACACAATGCCGATCCCAAGCAAATATTCATAAATCTCTTTTGAGCAGACATGTTCTGCAGTCACATCAACCCCTAACTCCTTTGCCATGTACAAGATCGACTTCACTATCGTTTTTGCCGTCTCCGATCTCTCGATCTCTTCGATGATCGCTCCATCGATGTTGATCATACCTATGGGAAGTTTTGAAAACACTTCATAGAGTGTAAAGGCGGAATTGACCGTAAAGTGATCGAGTGTGCATCCTACGCCCCTCTTTTGCAACTCCCGGCATCGCTTGGCCGTCAGATCGAAATTTGCAATCTCTTGCGTTATATGCAGCTCTACACGTAGCATCTTACCTCTTTCGACATCGGTCGCAACCTTTTGAAGAAGATATTCAAAGTAGATATCATCCAGCAGATCGGCAATATCGAGATTGACACCTACGGGTACGCTGCTTTTTGGAAGCTGCTCGAACACTCTGTCCAAGACCACCATATTGACACTTCGATACAAATTGGTTTTTTCTATATTTTTTAAAAACCGGTCAGGCAGCAGTATCTCCCCATCTTCGTCCTTTATTCGGACAAGTGCCTGGGCATGAGATATCTGCTTGGTCTTGACATTTAATGCAGGCTGAAAATGACAAAAAACACGATTCTCTTCTACAGCCCGTTTCACATCAAACAGTGTAAGCTGTTTGATCACTTTGAAATTTTCTACCTTTTTGAGATCACTCACTACCTGATTGCGACCGTTTCTCTTCGCGGCATAGAGCATATCGTCGGCATATTTGATCGCATCGCTGACTTTTGGAAACTCTTCGGCAAAACAATTCACCCCAATCGACACCGTCACTTTTAGTAGCAAATCCTCATAATGAAATTCGTGCTCTTGGATCTTCTCTTTGATACGATAAGCGATATTTTTTGCCAGCTGTTGATTTTTATCTTTACGGTAGATAAAAAGTAAAAACTCCTCACCCCCGTAACGAATGAAAATATCATTCGCACGAATCTCACTGCGTATCAGCGCGGAGGTCTGACTGAGTATATAATCCCCTGCTTTGTGGCCGTATGTATCATTGACCTTCTTGAAGTGATCGATATCAAGCAACATGATCTGATAGTGCTCCATATCGGCATTTTCAAGGAACTTTCTCAAATAGTGACGATTGTACGCACCCGTCAGCGCATCGACAAACACCTCTTTTTTCGTTTTGAGGTTGACATACTCTTGCAAAAAAAGCAAAAATACGATCAAAAATACGATCACAACAATTGTATTGAATATATTGTTTATATTCGACAAAAGCGTATCAATACCGTTGAAAAGAGAAAAAGAGAATGCCAAAACAAAAACGCCTTGTACCTTTTTTGCAACCGTGATGGGAGAAACAAAGGTGATTTTCGTTTCATTGCCAAACACTTTCTTGACAACGACATAGTGCTTCGTCGCATACACTCGATCGATCAGTTTTTTGTCCAGGTCTATTTTTTCAAAAAATTTTATCTTTTTCTTCTTATCATATTTCCCGATCAGAAACCGAATATCTCCGTTTTTTGTTTTTGTACATATATACACCTGCTGATAGAACGATTCCGGCAGCATCGCAAGTGCATGCCTCAGCTCTTTGCGCAGTTTTTTACTTTTTTTGAGACTTGCGACAAGATTGTAATGGATATGATTGTTTATTTCGTTTTGGGTGTTTTTTGCGAGTTCGACGGCCTGCATCGTATATAACTGTTCCAGATTCGCTTTGAGTTTGGCCTGAGTCGACTCCAGCAGAGAGTGTGTATGAAAGACGGCAACAGCCAGCCCTCCAATGAAAAAGATATACAAAAATGTATATAAAGATCCTCTTTTCATTCCTGCGCCATTAAAAAATTATACACCACTGCTCTCTCCTCTTCTTATCAATGATTATAAAAAATTATAAAACATTCAACCTGAAAATATTCTAAGTAATGGCTGCATCGCCACATCATCTACGCTATTGTATCCAATTTATGCCTCATTAGCTACTCGATTCCATACATTCCCGGCCGTCTGTCTCGAAGCAGTCCCCAGTACTCTCTTTGTCTGGCATTTTCTTCAAAGTCATACTCGGCATAGATGATCTCCTCTTTATCCCTGGAAGCTTGGGCAATCTTCGCCCCCGTATAGTCGGTCATAAAAGAAGAGCCGTAAAAGGTAAGCGCGCAGCTCTCACCCTCTTCGACGCCGATGCGGTTTGCCGCGACAACAGGGACGGTGTTGGTTGCGGCATGCCCCATCTGCACACGCTGCCAGTGATCCTTGGAGTCTATCCCTATCTCCGGCTCGCTTCCTATGGCAGTAGGATAGAAGATGATATCGGCACCCTTGAGTGTGAGGATGCGCGCACTCTCGCAAAACCACTGATCCCAGCAGATCCCGGCCCCCACTTTGCCGTACTTCGTCTCCCAGACGACAAAGCCTGTATCACCTGGTTTGAAGTAGAACTTCTCCTCATATCCGGGTCCATCGGGGATATGTGTCTTTCGATACTGCTGCGCTCGCTCCCCCTCACCATCGACAAGTACAAGTGAGTTGTAGTACGCATCCTCCGCTTTTTCAAAGTAACTCACCAAGATGACTGCGTCATTTTCTTTAGCAAGTGCGGCGAACTTGCCAATGAGCGGATGCTCTTCACGCTCTCTTGCCCAGGAAAAGTACTTCTCGTCCATATCTTTACAGAAGTAAAGCCCCTCAAAGAGTTCAGGCAGTAGGATGATCTTCGCACCCTCGGCTATCGCCTCTTTGGTCATTTTCAAAGCTTTGGCGACATTGGCACTTTTGTCTTCACTCATCTGCATCTGAATTGCCGCTACTTTAACCATTTTTCTCCCTCCCAAGTTCAAGTAACACCGTATCTCGTTTGGTTGTGTCGAACCGTCTGCATCCACTCTCAAACGCCGCGCTCTCGCCTATGACGTAGCAGCGATGCTTCGCTCTGGTAATAGCGGTGTAGATCAGCTTCGTATTGAGCATGATGTAGTGTGAAAAGCTCATCGGCATTACGACGATATCATACTCCATCCCCTGCACTTTGTGGATCGTCAGCGCATAGGAGAGCTCAAGCAAGTTTTTGACCTCATCGTAGTCATACTGTACGACCATATCTTCGTTGGGGTAGTAGACATAGGCTATCTCCTCATCGCTATCTATCTTAAAAAGCAGTCCGCTCATCCCGTTGAAGACGCGCCGCGTGGCACTCTCTTCATCGTTTTTAAACTCTTCGCCGCTCCATGAGGTCATATTTTCGTTTTTCGTATGGACCACCTTGTCCATCAGACGAAACTCCCGCTCACCCCGTTTGATGCACTTTTTTGGATTGGGGTTGAAGTACTCCTGCAAAATCTTGTTGAGATTGTTTACACCGAGTGTCCCGCCCTTCATCGGGGTGATGACTTGGAAGTAGTTCAGATACTCTTTGATCTGTTTGTTGCTCAGGCGATAGCGCGCCTTCTCGATGGAGCCTATGACCAGATGCAGCATCTCGGCGATGATATTTTGGTGGTTTTGCTCTCTGACTTCCTGCAGCTCCTTTTGCGAGAGACTGTTTTTGAGCGCGTAGTAGTTGGGGATGCTCACATCGATAAAGCGAAAATCCTCATACTCCCGTCTGTACTCCGGTACAAGCCCCTTTCTGATGTCATTGGCTATCAGAGTGATCGCCTGCTCTTCGCTTTGACGGTAGATCTTGGTGAGTTTGACGATGGGGGTAAGTTGGAGGGTGAGCACATCACTGAGCACATTGCCCGCCCCGATGGGTGGCAGCTGCGCATCATCCCCCACGACAATGAGCGTCGCATCGCGATCCACTTTGGAGAGAATGCGAGCAAAGAGCGAGGAGTTGATCATACTCGCTTCATCTATCAAGAGTACTTTGTAAGGGAGCGTGTCACGATCTTCAAACTTCACAAGCAAACTCTGGATCGTCGCGCTCTCATACCCCGTCGTATCGGCGATGCGCTGCGAAGCGATGCCACTAAGCGCACATGTCATGATCTCCTCTTTGGTATAGCGGAGATTGAGCAGCTCCAAAATCGTTTTGGAGGTCGTACTCTTTCCCGTCCCCGCATAGCCGACAAGAAAGAGGATCTTCGAGCCTTCATTGATCGCTTCAACTGCTCGACGCTGCTGCTTTCCAAGCTGCAAAGAGCTCTCTTCCAAAAAGGCACCGAGATTTTTGGCTATGACTTCACCCTTTGCCTTGGCACGCCTTGTAAACTCCTCATACAAAAAGCTCTCCGCCTCATAAAGCCTGCGTGGAGAGAGACGATCGTTGACAAGCGGTTTGATCTCCTCCTCTGCGACTTTCATGATCAAAATGCTCTCATAAAGTGCCTCTTTGTGGGAAAAGCCGAGCAACTCGTCAAGCTGCTCAAAAAGTACTCGCTTCTCCACGCAGCTGTTGCCTTCGGCTTCACAGTAGTTCTGCAGCACAAACTCCATCGCGCTGCTGATGCGGTTCTCATCTTCACGATCCACACCCATCTTGAGTGCCAGCTCATCGGCTGTTTTGAAGCCGATCCCTTTGATGTTGGTAAGGATGTAGGGGTTGTTCTTGATCTTCGTGCAGGGTTCATCGACATCTTTAAGCGCTGTTGCTATGGTGGTCAGTAGTGTGGGCGTGACATCGTAAGGGGAGAGAAACTCTCCGATCTCGCGCATGGAGCGAAACTTCTTCCACGACTCCTTGATCTTTTTAAGACGCTTCTCTTTGATACCTTTGAACTCCAAAAGCCGCTCGATATCATTATCAAGGATGTTCACCAGCTCCTCAGGCCCAAACTGCTCTATCAGCTCCGCAGCCGCCTTTTTCGTAAAGCCTTTGACGATTTTGTTCAGAAAGAAGAAGAGTTCGTTTTGATTGACCTTGATGGAGTCGAACTTGAAAGTTTTGCCATATTTTTTATGAAACTCCCACCGACCTTTGAGCGTGACGGCGGAGCCTTTTATATGCTGGGGATCACTCTCATAGTAGATGCCGCTGATCTTCTCGCCGCTTTTTAAGAGAGCCACCATAAAGCCCTCTTCATTGGCGTAGAGGATGCGGTCTATCTGACCTATGAGTGTCTCTTGCACGGCTTAGGCTTGCACCCTTTTGATGCGGTCAACCTCTTGTGCTTTGTAGAGCTCCGCACACCCTTTTGCAAGCTCGCGAACACGCAGGATGTAGTTTTGTCTCTCAGTCTGGCTGATCGCCTTTCTTGCGTCAAGCGTGTTGAAGGTATGCGAGGCAAGCATACACTGATCATACGCCGGCAGCGGCAATCCTGCTTCCAAACAGTGTTTACACTCGTTGGCATACTCATCAAAGTGTCGAAAGAGCATATCGGTATCGGCCACTTCGAAGTTGTATTTGCTAAACTCGATCTCACCCTCTTTGTGCACATCACGATAGAGTGTCTTGCTGCCGTCACGCCCCTCGTTCCAAACGATGTCAAAGACCGTATCGACCCCCTGCAGGTACATCGCAAGTCGCTCTGTCCCGTAGGTTATCTCCACTGCAACCGGATCGCATTCGATGCCGCCGACTTGCTGGAAGTAGGTAAACTGTGTCACCTCCATACCGTTAAGCCACACTTCCCAGCCAAGTCCCCACGCACCAAGGGTCGGAGACTCCCAGTTATCTTCGACAAAGCGGATATCATGCTCACTCAGATCGAGCCCCAGATACTCCAAAGACTTCAGATAAAGCTCCTGGATATCATCGGGACTTGGTTTGATAAGGACTTGAAACTGATAGTAGCTTCCAAGACGGTTTGGGTTCTCCCCATAACGACCATCCGTCGGACGGCGAGAAGGTGCTACATACGCCGCGCTCCACGGTGTAGAGTCGAGACTGCGAAGGTA
>JALUFE010000072.1 GCA_027052175.1 Helicobacteraceae bacterium
GGTCTACTTGCAGATCAAAGAGGAGTGCCCCAATATCGACCTCAAAGGTGTCATGAGCATCGGTGCTCACAGTGACGACAGACAAAAGGTCAAGGACTCTTTTGAGACGACATACCGCATCTATGACGAACTGCCGGACGCCACGATCTGCTCGATGGGGATGAGTGGGGATTTTGAGTTGGCGATCGAATGCGGCTCGAACATGGTGCGCCTTGGCTCTATAATGTTCCCAAAGTAAGATGAAAAAGCTTGTCGTACTCCTTTTTGTGCTTGTCTCTTTGCAAGCGAGCGAATATCTCAAAGAGGAGTACTTTACACCCACAAACGACATCAACCTCTCCCTCATCACACACGATGTACGAAACGACAAAGTTATCTACCGTATAGAACGTGATCGCTATCTTCTGCGCGTGAGTTCAAAAAAACTGCTACACATTTTGCAACAAAACGGCTACAGACGCTTTAAAGCAAAAAGAAGCTATGTCACCTTTGTCAAGCTCTCCCCCATAGATCTCTCGCCTCTAGAGCAAAAGCTTGCCGATTATTTCAAAAAAAACTACCAAAAGATCGATATCCACTCCATCAAGATCATCCCGAAAATGCACATACAAAAGCTGCCAAAGGAGTTTACGTTCAAAGTACGCTCCGTTACGCTTCTGCGTTCACACGGTACACTCAGCATCATCACGCCGCAAAAACACCAGATATTTTTCGAGTATTTTATCGACGCGACGCTTCCCGTTTATAAAAGCAGTAAGAAGATCCTGCGGGGTGAAGTGCTCAGCTTGCGCAATCTTACCAAACAAACTATACGCTTCGAGCGCTTTCGAGCACTGCCCATGCAGCAGATCAGCGCTCTGCAGGCGAAGCATCATATAACCAAGGGCAAGCTTGTCACCGTGCGAGATGTCGAGAGGATCGATCTTGTACGGCGCGGGGAGTTTGTGAGTGTAGTGCTCAAAGAGAGCGACCTGGAGATAGATATGAGCGCAAAAGCTTTGCAAGCGGGAGGGCTAAATGATATAATACTCATCCAAAACCGCCGTGGCAAAAAACTGCGAGCCAAAGTGATAGGAAAAAACCTCGTGGAGATCAAAGCACCAAGATGAAAAAAATCGTAATAGCCTCAAGCGGCGCAAGCGGAGCCGATTTCGCACAAAAGGTTATGAAACGTCTCCCCTCTTCTATCGAAGTGCATTTCATAAAGACAGACAACAGTGACATAGTCGCCGATAAAGAGCATGACATCATACTTCATGAAAATGCCGACATCGCCGCTTCGATCGCTTCAGGCAGTTTCAAAGTCGATGCGATGATGATCACTCCCTGCTCTATGAACACACTTGCCAAGATTGCCTGCGGTATAGCCGACAACCTTGTCACCCGCGCTGCAAGTGTCATGATAAAAGAGCGACGCACGCTGCTGCTTGCTCCTCGTGAGATGCCCTTTTCCGCCATTGCACTTGAGAATATGCTCAAACTCTCTCGTCTTGGAGTGATCATCGCGCCGCCGGTGATGGCCTACTACTCCAATCAAGAGAGCCTTGAGGAGATGGAGAGCTTCATCATCGGCAAATGGTTCGATCTGCTTGGGATCGAGCACAATTTCTACAAACGCTGGGAAGGAGAGAAGCAGTGAAAAAAGCACTCTACCCCGGGACGTTCGATCCCATAACCAACGGGCATTATGACATCATCGACCGTGCGCGCAAACTCTTTGACGGTGTTATCGTCGCCGTTGCGGACAACAAAGAGAAAAAGCCGATGTTCACGCTCAAAGAGCGCAAACAGATGGCCGAGCTTGCCTGCAGTGGGTTTGACAATGTCGAAGTGGTCGGATTTGACAACTTGACTGTAGATCTTGCAGAAGAACTTGATGCCAAGATACTCATTCGCGGTCTTCGTGCCGTTAGCGACTTCGAGTATGAGCTGCAGCTTGGGTATCTCAACCGCTCACTCAACCACGAGATCGAAACTGTCTATCTGATGCCGCGTCTCTCCAACGCTTTTGTCAGTTCTTCAAGTGTGCGTGCCCTTTTGAAGTATGACGCGAAGATAGAGCATATCGTTCCCAAAGAGGTGGCAGACTTCATCAAGGAGCAAGCGTGTATGTAGCCATAGAGGGGATCGACACGGCAGGCAAAAGCACCCAGATAGCCAGGCTCAAAGAGTACTTCAAAGATGCTATCATCACTAAAGAACCGGGCGGCACACGCTCAGGTGCGAAGATCAGAGAGATCGTACTGGAAGGCTCACTTGCTTCTAAAAAAGCGGAATTTCTGCTCTTTTTGGCCGATCGTGCAGAGCATGTTGAAGAGATCATCAAACCTAACAAAAGCAAACTCATAATCTCCGACCGCAGTGCCATAAGCGGCGTGGCGTATGCGCTTATACAAGGCAGTATCGATACCGATGATCTTGTGCGTCTCAATGACTTCGCAACCGATGGCATCTATCCACAGATCGCTTTTTTGCTTCGCCTCACTCCCAAGGAACTTTCTCACAGACTCTCTCAAAAAGAGCTTGACGGTATAGAGAAACGGGGTGAAGAGTATCTGCTTGCCATCCAGGAAGCCATCATCCAGGCAGCCGATCTGCTAGGCATCGAGCTTGTCATCATCGATGCGACCAAAAGCATTGAGCAGATCACGGAAGCGATCATCCAACGGATAGAAAATGCAAAGCTCTAAACTCTACTCCTACCTGCTGGTTGCCATTCAGTTTGGCTCCATCGGCGGGATGATATGGCTGGACTTCAAGCTGCTTGCGCATCCTCTCGTACTGCTTTTTTTAGTTGCCGGTTTGGCTGTGGGTCTTTATGCCATCTACTGCAACAAAAACTTCAACATCATCCCCGAGATCAAAGAGGATGCATGTTTGATACGACACGGAATCTATCGCTACATCAGACATCCGATGTACTTTTCATTGATGGTGAGTTTCTTTGGATTTTTGCTTTTTGGCAGCGCTCAAAGCCGGTTGCTGTATCTGTTGCTACTTACGGTTCTTTATCTTAAAGCTGACAAAGAGGAAAAACTTTGGCACTGCAGAGACAAAGAGTATACCAAATACAAACAAAATACAAAAATGTTCATTCCTTTTATACTGTGATATGTGCTGTTTATTATTTTTGCCTCATTACTTATTACTCCATCAATAAAAGCTTCTATCTCAAATGTTTTCTCTTTGAAATCGGCACTGACCGAATAGATAATTAATTCATTCATTTCCCAAGATTTTTATTGACAAAAAACCAAGCGAGTCTATTATCAAGCCACTCAAAGCTTTTGGCATGGGCTTTGGAGCGTCGAACCAGATAAG
>JALUFE010000073.1 GCA_027052175.1 Helicobacteraceae bacterium
TGGTGCGGATATGATCATCAAGCAGGGACGAAACGGCAAGTTTCTTGCATGTAGCGCATATCCGAAATGTAAAAACACCAAAAGCATCCAAAGCGAGCAAAAAACTTCCGATGTTCCGTGTCCTAAATGTGGAGGTACACTTGTCTGGAAACAGAGTCGCCGTGGCGCTTTTTGGGGATGTGCCAACTATCCGGAATGCAAATTCATCTCCAAATTCGAACCAAGTAACATCAAATGCAGTGAAGAGGGATATTATGGCGTTCTTGCAAAACGCACCTATCGGGGTAAAGAGGTATACGAATGTACCGAGTGTAAAAAACGCACACCCGCAGAGGAGATAGAGGGACAATAGCCCTACAGCCGCAACTCTATCTTCCCAAGTGGATGTTTAAGGAGGCGCTCCTTTTCCTTCTCATACCAATAGACGACAAAATCCACTTCTATATGCACTATTTTGTACCCTTTTGCAAAAAGCATTTCAAATTTTTGCTGAAACTTTTGTGAGAGCTGCGCAACGATTTCATCTTTATAAAGGAGCTGTAAACTGCCGTAGCGATCGTTTCTGACAAGCTGCATACTCTCTCCAGCAATCAAACCTATCTCTTTGTAGTTTTGTGCCCCTCTAAATCCAAGATGAATATCCTCAAGCCCCATAATCACTATCTGTACAGGTGCATTTACTTCAGACACTGCCGGCAATGCCGTATACCTGGCATGCGAAGTTGGCAGATGAAAATGTTCTTTGTCATTATGCAAAACAGTCAAACGCTCCTTTGCACGGGTCATTCCTACATAATAGAGCCGCAGTTCGACATCGCTTTTGATCGGTTTGTTCGCCAACATAACGACACAATCAAACTCCAAACCTTTAGACTTGTGAATCGTCGAAACGACTATACGTTTGTTTTGTTGCTGCAAATCGTCAAGAGTTGTCTCATCAATCCACTCTCTCCAAAGTGAGAATGAAAAGTTGGGATTATCGTTGAGAAAGAGATAAACGAGGCGTTCTAAAAGTGGAAGATTCTTCGATCCTGCAAAACGGTTTTGGGCTTGAAGCAATGCCGTTTCAAACAGCTCTTTTGAAACCACTCCTCTAAGCTCTGCCTGATTTGTAAGAATTGAGTCAAAAAACACCACCTCCTCTATCTGCTTGAGTGCAAATCTCTTGCGCTGAATGAGAAACTCCGCATCGATCCCCTTCGAGCGAAGCAGCGAATAGATACGCAAAACCTCATCGTTCGTAAAAGCAAGAATAGCGCAACTCTCACTCTTTGGAAGCCCTAAAACACGCTCTACAGCCGCTTCTACAAAAGTATCCGCTCCATATTCCAAGATCTCGACAGCCTCTCCGTTTTTCTGTGTTGCAATGAGTGGCTCGGTTTTGAATCTATTGGATACTTGACGGATGAAAGCTTCTGCATACCTAACTATCGCTTCAGAACTGCGATAGTTATGCAGGAGTGTGTACTCGGAAAAAAGTTTCTCTTCCAGCTCTAAGCGCTTTTGAAAATAGCGTCGAAATTTTTGAAAATACTCTACATTCGCACCCGCATACTCCATAATACACTGATCGTCATCTCCTATCGCCATGGCGCGCATTTCCGGATTGGATTCAAAAAGTGTCAAAATGAGTCCAAAAGCACTTTCGTTTATATCCTGAAATTCATCCAATACCAGTGCATTTTTATACCCGAGCACTGCACGTGACTCCTTTATATGTTTCGTCGCTTCGGCTATGGCTTCTTGCAAAATGTGCGAATCTTCTGTAGCAACCCTGCCTATAAGCTTGAGTGCAAATGAGTGAAAGGTACTGATCTCCATATCGTAAACACTCTCTCCTATGAGCTCTTCTAGGCGAGATCGGAACTCCATCACAGCCGAACGCGAAAAGGTAAGCATCATAAAATACTCCGGCTTGACATCTTCAAGCAAAACAAGCGAAGCGATCTTGTGTACGAGCACCTTCGTCTTTCCACTTCCCGGACCTGCCAGAATCATAATCGCTTGAGATTTATTGTCCTCTATGATCATTTTTTGGTCTTCATTGAGTCCTTCGAGAAGTTTTTTATATCGATGCTTCGTAACAGGACGGGAGATGTTCTTCGCAAGCAGTTTGTAGCGTCTCTTAAAAGCGTCGTACTTCATCGTGAAATAATCTTGAAGAAATTTTGCCGCCTTTTTAGGATCGTTCAGCAACAAGGCTACATACTCACCTACAATATGTACACCCTCCGTTTTGATGCGATAATGCACACCCAACCTACCTGCATATTCCACTTTTGTATAACGCTTGTTCGTTATTTTGATCTTCTCGAGCTTCTCTATATGCATCGGAGCATAGTGAATGAATCTTCCACCAAGGAGTCGCACCACTCCCACTCTATGCAAAAACAACAAAGCACGGTCAATCTCTTTGTAAGAGTAGTTACCGAGACTTTGTTTCAGATCACTCAACGCAAATCCGACTGTTTCTTCATCTTCTGCTTTAAGTTCCAAAAGAGTTTTGAAGGTATTTTTGACAAGTATCTCGCGTTTTTGCAAAACAGCATCGAAATTTTTTCCTTCGCCAAACTCGTATCGCCACATATTTTGTTGCCTGTTGACTCTTTGGAAACTAAAGTATCCTTTAGCACGCCATCCTTTTAGCAATGTTTCTATACGATCTGATTCATTACTTTGAACTATGCCGGATTGTATCAAGTGCTCGTTTATCTCCTTGATTGAGACCAAATCCCCAAAACGTGTCTGTAAAAACGAGTAAACAGCCCGCTCCATAGAAAATATCGATTCAAGCACCGATGCATCTTCTTGCAGTATCTCCAAAGACATATCACGGCTGTCTCCAATGATTTTGAGCTCTTTGAATTGCTGTACTATCAAAGCCACTTCCGCTCTCTCCAGGCCAAGCACCATCGCTATATCGTCTATCTCTATGCCCTTTTCTTTTCCACGTCCAAGAATGCGGTTGAGTACCTCTACATACTTGATCTCCTTCTCTTTGGAGATCTTCTTCTGTGTAAAAAAACTATACAGTTTCTCTCTGCTATCGGCTGCAACCGAGTCGCCAAAATAGCGCACACGGTTACGGTGACGTTTGATATACTCTTCTCTCTCAAGCTCCAGTATAACCGTTTTTATCTTGGTTTTGTAATCCAAAGCACTGTCTTCTACGTCCCATCCAGCAGCATGTGCAAGTTCCTGAGCCGAGATAAAGATCCTATCTCCTTTGTAACTTTTTATGACGCGAAAAACGGAGTTGATCTCCGAT
>JALUFE010000074.1 GCA_027052175.1 Helicobacteraceae bacterium
ATTTAAATGCGAAACAGAACCAATTAATGTTTTTGATGAAAATAAAACTTTTGAAAGTAGTATTGTATCATTCCACATTCAAGATTTGAAAAGAGAAGATTATATGTATATATACTGTTTGGTTTCATTACCAATTTTCGATTCAATTTTAATAACTGGTTCTAACCTGTTTCAAAATGAAAAGTATACCTACAAACAATATAAGTCATATAATGGAGAAGCTAGTTCAGGATTTATAAACTTTTTTAAAATTATTGGAAGTATTGTAGTTTTAATTTTTGTGGGATACTTTACATTTTTGATAATAAGATTATTAAATTTAAAATTTAATATAGAATAACTTATAAAGTAAAGGCAAAGGCATTACGCGCGAATTAGGTTCTATGTAACAACTACAATTTGTTTTCGGAAATCTAAGGAAGCGAGCGTGTCTTTTCTTAGAATTATTTTTTATAAACATCTTTTTAGAGGCGTTTGTTAATCGAGGTTTCTTTCAGATAAGCATTTATGTACGATATAATTGTAGTAAAAGAGGAGAAGATATGGCTGCTTTAAAAGAAGAAGAACTGTTAGAAGAGATAGATATCTTACCGTTGGAGTTGAAAACAAAAATCGTTGAGAGATTGTTAGAAAGCATCACACCTACCAATAGTGCTGTAGATGCACTGTGGATACAAGAGGTTGAGAAAAGAAGAAGTGAAGTGGAAAACAGTCCGGATATTTTAGTGGATGGGGATGAGGTTTTTCAAAAAATAGCAAAAAGATTGCAGCTGTAAATGCGTTATTTTTTTCATCCTGAAGCTGAGATTGAGTTCAATGAGGCGATTGATTACTATGAAGAGTGTAAAAGTGGACTCGGTGTTGAGTTCGCTTATGAAGTGCACAGAACGATTGAGCGGATTTTAAAGTTTCCAAACGCCTGGCAGAAAATGGAGGGCGATATAAGACGATCTATAGTCAACCGTTTTCCTTTTGGCGTGATCTATTATCAAAAAGAGAAAAAGATAGTCATTTTAGCTATCATGCAGTTACAAAGAAAACCCAGGTACTGGAAAGATAGATTTTCGCCTATTTCGGTGGAGAAATAACTATGAAATCACTATACGTCTATGCCGACAAAAAAGGTGCGGGTTCACTTGTCGTTACATTGGGGCTGATGCAGCTTCTCAAAAAGAGGGTGCAAAAGGCGGCTTTTTTTCGTCCGATCGTGCTGCAGAGCGACGACTATGACTGTCGTTTTATCCTTGAACACTTCAAACTGCATCAAAGCAGGGAGAGCAGCTACGGCTTTACACTTCAAGAGGCCGAGCATATCATCGCGCAGCACTCTGAGGAGTATCTCTACGAACTGCTGATAGAGAAGTACAAAAAGCTTGAGAGTGAGTATGATTTTGTTTTGTGTGAGGGGATCTACAGCGAGCTTTTTGCCAACATCGTCGAGCTCGATATCAACATCGAGATAGCCAAGAACTTCGCTGCTGGGCTTGTCAATGTCATCAATGCGCACAATCAGACAAAAAGCAGTCTTGAGGACAGCTACCGGCTCCAAAAAGAGAGTATGCAAAAAGGCGGTGTGAAGCGTATAGCGACGATATTCAACCGTGTCAATACTCCGGAGATCAACGAGCTTGTGAAGCTGGATACTATGGTCTTTGCCATCCCAGAAAACGAGGAGCTTGCCAAGCTGGGACTGAGTGATGTCATCGAAAATCTCGAAATAAAAAAACTGCTCGTTAGCGAGAGTGACTACATCCGAAAAGTGAACAAAGTCAAGGTTGCCGCTCTTGGGCTGGATAACTTCCTTGCAAAGATCGAAGCACAGGATCTTATGATCGTTCCGGGTGACAGAAGTGAGATCGTTCTGGGGCTTCTTGGGGCGTACTACTCCAAAAAGTATCCAAGTATCAGCGCGATCGTCTTCTCCAACGGTCTTGAGCCGCATCCAAATATCCAGCGTCTTATCGAAGGGCTTGGGGTGATCTCACTGCCGCTGTTTGTCGTAGAGGAGGATACCTACACGACAGCACGCAAGATCGCCTCCATAGAGCCGAAGATCAGACTGCAAGACAAACAGAAGATCTCACTTGCTCTTGGGCACTTTGCGAAGTTTGTCGATACAAACAGCATCGAAAAGTGTATCAGACTGACAAAAAGCGACATCGTTACACCTCAGATGTTCGAGTACAAGCTTTTCGAACTTGCCAAAAGGCAAAAGAAGAAGATCGTTTTGCCAGAAGCACACGATCTGAGAGTATTGCAGGCTGCAGAGATCATCCTCAACCGCGATATAGCCGATATCGTCTTCTTGGCACGGCCGCAGGAGTTTCGGCGCTTTTACGAGCAGCATGGGCTCGATCTTGCAAAGGCGGAGGTGGTGGACTACACCGCGTCGAGCTTCATGCAGCGTTTTGGCGAGGAGCTCTACAAGCTTCGCCGCCACAAAGGGATGACGCTCGATCAGGCGCTCGATGCTGTGACACACGTGAACTACTTTGCTACGATGATGGTTTATATGGGCTTTGCCGATGGGATGGTCAGCGGCGCGACGCACTCTACGGCGGAGACGGTGAGGCCGGCACTGCAGATCATCAAGGCCAAAGAGGGTGTAGAGGTCGTATCGAGCATCTTTTTTATGTGTCTTCCTACCCGCGTGTTGGTCTTTGGTGACTGTGCGATCGTGCAAGATCCCACTGTCAGCGAGCTTGCCTCCATTGCCATAGAGAGTGCCGGTAATGCAAGGAAATTCGATATAGAGCCAAAGGTAGCACTAATCTCCTACTCCAGCGGCGAGAGTGGTCATGGAGCTTCGGTGAAAAAGGTACGAGAAGCGACTGAATTGGTACGCCAAAAAGCGCCGCAGTTTGCAGTGGAAGGTCCCATCCAGTTCGATGCCGCTTTCGATCCGGAAGTTGCCAAAAGAAAGATGCCGGGCTCCAAAGTGGCAGGACATGCCACCGTCTTTGTCTTTCCCGATCTCGATACGGGCAACACGACCTACAAGGCGGTACAGCGAAGTGCCGGAGCGATCGCGATCGGTCCAGTGCTGCAGGGTCTGAAAAAACCGGTCAATGATCTCAGCCGCGGGGCAACGGTCAAAGACATCGTCAATACGATCGCCATAACCGCCATCCAGGCGCAGGAGAAGTGATGCGAAGTCTCGTTATCAACAGCGGCAGTTCGTCGATCAAACTCTCTTTGTTTGAAGATGAACGACTTGTTTCACATACACTCAAAGAGGAAGTGAGTGATCTTGCAGCGGCACTGGAAGAGCTGCTTTCAAGCATAGAAACCTCTTCACTCGATTTTGTAGCACACAGAGTCGTGCACGGAGGCAGCCGCTTCGTCGCTCCGACACGCATCGATGCTGGCAATATCGAAGAGCTCAAGTCACTCCACTTCCTTGCACCTCTGCACAATCCCTACAATGTCGCAGCCATCGAGTACTTTTTGGAACATCACCCATCCATCCCGCAGATAGCGGTTTTTGATACCGCCTTTCATGCAACGATGCCCAAAGAGGCCTATATGTACGCCATAGAGCCGAAATTTTTGGAAGAAGCACATATCCGCCGCTATGGCTTTCATGGTTCCAGCCACAGCTATCTGCTCAAAGTGGCGGCAAAAATGCTTGGCAAAAAGGTTGAAGAAACCAGTCTTATCACGCTGCATCTTGGTAACGGTGCAAGCGCCTGTGCGATTGAAAAAGGTAAAAGTATCGATACCTCGATGGGGATGACGCCGCTTGAGGGGCTTGTGATGGGGAGTCGCAGCGGCGATATCGACCCTGGAGCGGTGCTTTTTATGCAGCGAGAGCTTGGGATGAGTATTGATGAGGTGGATGAGATGCTCAACAAGCATTCAGGTCTCAAAGGTCTATGTGGGACGAATGATGTGCGGGAGATTGTAAGCCGAAAGGATGACGCCGCAGTCACAGCACTTGAGATATATACAAGGCGGATCAAAAAGTATATCGGTGCCTATATGGCGCTGCTGGATCATGTCGATGCGATCGTCTTCAGCGGTGGTGTGGGCGAGCATGCCGTGAAAGTGAGAGAAATGGTGCTTGAGGGGTTGGAAAAGTTTGGCATTTTGCCAGATTTTGCGGCCAATGCGCGGGGGGATGCTATCATTTCACAAAAAGCAAGCCCCATTAAGCTCTTTGTCATCGCTACAGACGAAGAACGGGAGATCATGGAGAGTGCAAGGAAGGTGATAAAAGGTGAATAGTTTGGAGATGATATTGGCGATGGTGGCTGCGGCGCTACTTGTTGGAGTTGTGGTCTTGTTCGCGATGCTGCAAAAAAGCAAGCAAGAGAAAGAGGCACTCAAGCAGGAGTGTGAATCGATGCACGCTTTGGAGATAGAATTGGCGGGCCTCAAAAGTAGTGCGACCTCACTCAAAGAGCAGCTTGCAGCCTCTTTGCAACATACAAAAGAATTGCAAGATGAGAAAGAGCGTCTGAGTCAAAATGCCATCCGCCTGCAGGCACAGATGGATGCGCTTGAAGAGGCCAACGAGAAGCTCAAAGAGCACTATGAAGAACAAAGCCAGAAGCTTCAGCTCACTCTCAACGATCTAATGCAAAAGACGTTAGAGAAGAAGATGGAGAAGTTTGACGAGAATTCGACAAAGAGTCTGCAAAATATCCTTAAACCGTTTGCAGAATCGGTCGAGAACTTCAAGAAAAAGCTCAGTGAAACAGAGGAGAAAAACGCCAAACGCTTCATAGAACTCTCCAAAGAGATCGAGTTCATAGGCAAAGCCAGCGCTTCGCTGACAGAGGAGGCACAAAATCTCGCCGAGGCGCTCAAGGGCAAAAAGCAGACAACGGGTGCATGGGGTGAGATGATCCTTGAGAGTGTTCTTGAGTACTCCGGACTGATGCAGGGGATGCACTACGAGAAGCAAAACAGTTACCGGGATGAGGATGGTGATCTCAAGCGTCCCGATGTCGTGGTCAAACTGCCTGGGGGTCGTAATATCATCATAGACTCCAAAGTTTCACTTGTGAATTATGATCGTTATGTCCGTGAGGAGAGCGATGAGGGGAAAAATATCGCCGCCAAGGCTCTTGCTGTGAACTTCAAAGAGCATATCGACACGCTTGCATCCAAAGACTACACTCACTATGACATAGGCACACTGCAGTATGTCTTTATGTTCGTTCCCATAGAGGGGGCTTTCAGTGTGGCACTCGGGGCTGATCCTTCGCTGTATGAGTATGCACTCAAGAAGCACATAGCCATCGTCACCCCGTCTACTCTGACTGTGAGTCTGCGGACCATCTATCTGTACTGGCAGAGCGAGAAGTCGAGTCAGTACGCTATGAAGCTTTTTGAGGAGGCCGGCAAGCTCTATGACAAGGTTGTTTTGTTTGTTACAAGCTTTGAGAAGGTAGGTACGCAGCTGCAGACGGTGCAAAAAAGCTATGACGAGGCGTACAAGCATCTAGCACTGGGACGCGGCAATGTTCTTGGCAGAGTGGAGAAGCTCAAACTTCTGGGTGCGAAAACGACCAAAAATCTCAGCAGCACAAAGATAGCGTATGAAGACTTTGACGTCAAAGAGGCTGAAGTGGAAATGCTTGAGAGTAAAGAAAAAAATGCCGATGTTGTAGAGAAAGGAGCAGAGAATGCAGATAAACAGCAGCATGAATCTTAACATCGCATCATTTCAAAAAGAGCTTGGAGTGAAGCCTCTCTATACACAAAAAGTGGAGGGGGATGAACTCAAGGAGCTAAAGCAGAAGGTTTTCGAAAATGCACACGCTTTTACCTTCAGCCTGAGTGTTTCCCAGGCGAATGTCGTCTCTCAACAATCAAGTAGTGAAGATGACTTTCAAAAGCAGTATAAAGAGTTTCAAAAGATGCTTGATGATATCGGCTACAAAGGTAAAAAGATAACCGAACTTTCACAAGATGAAGCCAAAGCACTAGTAAGTGAAGATGGATTTTTTGGTATCAAGCGGACTTCGAAACGGATTGCCGACTTTGTCATACAGGGTGCCAAAGGCGATGAAAAACTGCTACGTGCCGGTTTGGAGGGGATACAGCAAGGCTTTGAAGAGGCGGAAAAGCTGTGGGGAGAAAAACTTCCCGATATCTCTTACAAAACGATCGATGCGGCAAAAGAGATGATACAAAAAGAGATGGCAAAGCTTGGTTATTCTATCATAGATCAGAATGTATAACTGACCTTACGCACCATATCATAAACTGAGTGGTTTTTACGACATTCGAGTGCAAGGCACACCGACGAAGCGTAGCCGTAGCTACGGTGAGGAGGTGTAACGCAGCAATCGCGTGTCGTAAAAGCCACCCAAAAGGCGAAAAGATAAAGCATCATCTGACTTCGTTGGAGAACTTTCACCATAGCTATGGCTATGCTAAAAAACTTCCGCCTTGCAGCTGACGCTTTCTCTTTTCGCTCAGTTTATGATATGGTGCGTAAGGTCAGTATATAAGGAAAAATGTGGTTATAGAGTATGAACTGAGAGATGAATATATAGAATTGTACAAACTTCTTAAACTACTTGATTTGGTTGAGAGTGGAGCGGAGGCGAAGCTGATCATCGCCGAAGGGTATGTCAGGCGAAACGGGGAAGTGGAGACGCGAAAACGCGCGAAGATCGAAGCGGGTGAGACGATCGAAGTGGCGGATGTTATCATAGAGGTGAGTTAGCAAGCAGTACGGCACTTATGGCACCTATAAGTCCGCCAAAAACGCCGCCCCAGACAACGAGCCAGCCAAGATGCTCTTTAATGAGGTTTTGTACGATCTCCTTGACCATCTGTGGAGTGAGTTCATCGAGACGCTTGGTGATGATCTCTTCAATCTTTTTGAGCATATCGTCGGTGAGAGAGGAGTGTGTAAGTTGTTCTTGCAATGTATGCTCGAACGCTTTACTTTGGACTATGGAGATGACGGTCTGCTTGAGCTTGGTGACAAAAGGCTCTCGTAGGCCCTCCAAAGCGCTCTCTCCGCCAAACATTGAGAGCATTCCACCGAAGCTCGACTCCATTACACTTTTTGTAAGAGCGTCGTAAGCGGGGGAGAAGTCTGTTTTTTCGATAATGGGCAGCAGATTGATCTTCTTCTCTTCGTCAGAGAAAAATCTCTCTAACTGCTCTTTTGTAAAGAACTGCGACATCATCAGCTCCTTGATCGAAGCTTTGAAGTTTTCGAATTTTGCTTCGATGACACCCGATCCATATAAAAAAGGTACTTTTTCAAAGAGCATATGGATAGCAAGCTGATTTGTCAATGCGCCGCTGAGGGCGAAAAGACCGGCATACAGCACAGTCTCTCGAACCAAATGGTTTGAAAACATAAACGAGAGTGCAACGAGTGCGAGTGCCATTGCATTGGTCAAAAGCGCTTTATCCATCTGCATAAAAAGCTCCTTTAAGGTCAAATTTTAGTTTCGGAATTATAATGTGAAATAAAAAATAGGTGTAACGATGAAGCCAGAGAGTTATGAACTTTTTGAAAAAGGAAGTATCGAGGAGATCGTAACGACGATCCAAAACGAACTTGAAAAAAGAAACGAGTCTCCCTTTTGGGCGGACAAGGTAGCTCCTTTTAGCGAAGCGGTGCTTTCTGTACTTGTACCGCTTCGAGATAAAGATTTACTCTTCAATCCAGAAGGCAGATATGAGGCAAAACTCACCCCAGAGCTCTTTTTTCGCTGGTGTGACTTTGTCAGTTTGAAGATGCTTGCTTTTACTATAGCAGCGTCGAACGAATCGGGAAAACTTGAGCGTACGAAACTCCCGGAGGAGAAGATAAAAGAGTATGAACCGATCGATATCGCAACACTTGCAAGTTATCTTGCCAAGTACAGTGTCAATTTGGAAAACGAAGCACTTGATTTTCCAATCGCCAACTACAATCTCCATCTGGGTGTAGCAAACGTTATCAAATCACTGCTCTAAAAGCAGTTTTGCCAGCACCCACCATAAAGAGTAGGCAATGAGAGCGATAAACCCGAAAACGATGCCGATGCGAAGCAGTAGATGAAACATCAAATGTAGGAACTTCATCACATATACGGTGTCATCGGCAGAGCGCGGCGCTTGGCTTCATCCATCCCGCCTACAAGATCGATGACGGTGTATCCAAGTTGCTTGGCAAGAAACTCCGCAACGATTGCACTTCGATTGCCTATATGACAGATAACAGCAAAAGGTTTGGAAGTATCGACGCGTTTGTTTAGCTCTTTTAGAAATTTTTTGACATCGTAGTTGCCATGTTCATCGAAAAACATAATGGGGATTGCCCCTTGGATGATGCCTGTTTGCCTCCACTCTGCAGGAGTTCGGATATCCACTATAGGGATGTGCTTTTTTAGCAATTCCGCTGTCGGATAGGCTTTGATAAGTTCTGCTTGGAGCAGAGTTGTCAGCAGTACAAAAACTAAAAGTATCTTTTTCATTCAAAACTCCATATGGGCACTTTTTTTCGTTGGAACTTTTTGAAGCTACCAGTAGCGACTTCAAAGTTCTGCCTTGAATAAGCACTTTTGCTATAATGCTGAGGCAACTTAGGGTTTTTAGATGTGCCCAATTTTTTTGTTATTATACTTTCAAAAACAAAATGCAGGAAACATATGAACAAAAAAGAGGAAAATGCTGCAAGACTGCGCTATATACGGGCGCTGGAGCGTTTTAGCAAGGGAATTGTCTCTTATCTTTCAAAGTCGGATGCACTCTCCAAAGAGGGATATGTAAAAAAAATCGCAAACGGATCGAAACTGCTCGATCGCGCACAGAAGGTTCCTCTCTATAAGGGTGAATTGCAGGATCTGGAGCGGTTGGTGGAGAAGATGCGCGAGTACAGTCAGAGTGAGAAGGAGATAGAGGAGATAAAAAAGGAGATTCTTTACAATGCAAATCAGCTGGAAAAGAGTAAAAATTTCAAGAAATATAAAAAACCCAAGCACTCCAAGAAAAATCTTGAAGAGTGGGAGTAGTTTTTATTTGTGCTCTATGATTTTTTGATTTGCTTCTTCAAGCATGGCATCGAGCAGCGCGAAGAGCTCTTCGGATGCCGCTTCCATTTTTTCAAATTTCTCTATGATCTCTTCTTCGTGAGCCAATGTGGTTTCAAGCGGGTCTTTGGCATCGAGGTAGCGTAGATTGTTGTTGGCATTGTCATGGACGATCGCATGCGGCCCACTCATGCGGCTATATGCCGATGTATTGCCAAAGCGCTGTTTCCCTTCACTGCTGTACCATTTACCAAGGCGGCACTCTGTCGGTGGCACAGATGCAAGCAACTTTTTCGTTGTCAGGATAGAGTTGTAGGCTCTCGCTTTATAGAGGATATGGTCGATCTTTGCAAGGACGACGAAGGTGAGGTTCTCCATACTGTAGGATTTTCCGACTATAGAGTTGGAATTTTCACTGAGTTTGACAAGAAGATGTTCAAAGTCAAGAATCTTCTCTGCAGAGGTATTGACGATCGTTTTCATGTTTTCCGAAGAGGTGTTGATATCGCTCATCTCCTGCTGGAGCGATTTGATGCTCACAGAGATCTCGCCGGTCGCTTTGTGTGTACGCTCTGCAAGTTTGCGTACTTCATCTGCAACGACGGCAAAACCGCGTCCATGTTCACCCGCACGTGCAGCTTCGATGGCGGCGTTGAGTGCCAGAAGGTTGGTCTGATCGGCGATGTCGGTGATGAGCTGGATGACTGAGTTGATGTCGTTCATCTGTTGTGTGAGATTTTCGATACTTTGGTTGTTTTCGTTTACCTGTTCTGTAAGGTTTTGAAGTTCTGTAACGATTTCGGAGATGTTTTCTCGGGAATCGTTTGCCATTTGAGCAGCGGTTCGTGTAGATGCCGTAACCTCCTTGAGCTTTTGGACGTTTTCGTTGAGATTGTTTTGTATAACAGTAAGAGATTCGGTAACGGTCACACTTTTTGCGCTGAGTTTGGCGTGGAAGCTCTCTATTCGGGCAGTATGATGCTGCTCTTTCATCGCTTCTATAGCCTGTTTGACGTTTCGGATCGCTTCGGCGAATTCACCTGAAAGCCGCTCACAACTGATCTCTGTGCTGAAATCTCCCTTGGCTGCATTGCTGATGCCGGAGTTGATCTGATGGATGAGCTCCTCGACATGTTCTATGAAATTTTTGAGTGCACGTCCCATCTCATCGAGTTCGCTCTTGCCTTGAACTCTGATGGCATCTTTGAGGCTGAAATCACCCTGCGATGCCGTTGTGATGAGTTGAATGAAACGCTCGATGCCCCCTACGATCGTTCGTCGTATGTAGAGTGTCAGTGCAAGCAGAAGAACGATAATGGTTATACTTGCAAACAGCACGAAGAGACGATAGAAATTCATTTCCGATTTCATCGCATCTATGCTTTTTATGAATTCCGTTTTTTTGTCTTTGACAAATTTTTTGAAATATTTTCGTGATTCTACTGCAAGAGGAGAGAGCAGTTTTTTGTAGTATGTATAGTTCTTCTCTTTTTCGTTCGCAATTTGTTCCGGGGACAGCGAGGTCAGATATTGGTATGCCTGGGTAATGAATTTCATCGTCGAGTGTTTCGACTTTGCAAGGAGCTCTTTATCCTCTTTTGTCGTTACGACAGCTGCAAGCTTGTCGAAATTTTTTCGAATCGCTTCGATGTTTTCTCGCAATTCCCGTGTATCTTTTTTGAAATCACCTCCAAGCATTATGTCACGGTCGTTTCTACTGATATAGTTCATACGTTTTTCTATGTCGTAGATTGTCAAGGCGGCTTCGATTTGATGGTTTTTCAGATCAAGAAACTCTTTTTGCATTTTTGCAAGTGCATAGTAGGTAAATCCGGCGGCTGCTATCAATGAAACGGTAATGACAACTGTCAGCAACCACATCTGCTGTCTAATGCTTAAATTTCGAAACATAATTTGTAATCCTTTATATCTTTCTTTTTTATTTCGTATCCTTTGAAGAACAGAAACATAATAAACTATTATACTATAACCA
>JALUFE010000075.1 GCA_027052175.1 Helicobacteraceae bacterium
GGAAGATCAAAAAAATTTTTGAAGAGGAGGGTGAGAGATATTTTCGCAAGCTTGAAAAGAGAGTGGCTAGGTGGCTGGAAAGAAGTGTAAAAGATACGCTTGTCTCAACCGGAGGCGGTTTTTACACAGTTGATAATTTAAACAAAATAGGTACAATAGTGCTTCTCGATTCGCCGTTTGAGAAGATTCTGCAGCGAATCAAAGAGCATCCCAACGCCAAGAGGAAACTGGCAAAACGCCCGTTGCTTCAAGACCTCAAAAAGGCAAAAGAGCTCTATAAAATACGTAGACCAGAGTATCTTGAAGTGGCGGATATCGTCATCGAGGTAACGGACAAATCGCTGCCGAAAATAGCGAAAGAAATTTTAAAAAAGGTAAATAAATGAAAAAAATCCTTCTTGTGATTGCGCTTTTAGCGAGTGTCAATGTTTTTGGGGCACAGATTCATTGGGCAGCTTCTTACAAAGAAGCGCTTGCACTTTCTAAAAAAGAGAAAAAACCGGTCATGTTTGTTATGACAAAAAGTGATTGTAAATATTGTAAGCTGCTTAAAAGTACGACGTTCAAAGATCCGAAAATTATCGCCAAACTCAACAAAGATTTTGTCAACTATATGGTCACAACGGATGAGGAGGGCGCAACGGTGCCCTATATGCTCGCCGTCTATACAAAAGGCTTTCCTACAATCTGGTTTCTCGACGAACATGGGCAAGCTCTTTTTCAACCTATAGGTGGTTACATGCAAGCAAAAAACTTTGCTGATGCGTTGGATGTTGTAACGAAAACATATAAAGAGTATTTCTCAACCCATGGGAAAAAGGGTAAATAGATATGATTTTTATCAAAACTAGCGATGCTGATTTTGCAAAAAGCTTCGATGAACTGCTGCAAAGAGGAAAAATGGATATCGCCAATGTCGCTTCCATTGTCAGCGGTATAATCGAGGAGATACGCAGTGAAGGTGATGATGCACTTTGCAGGCATATAGCCAAGTTCGACGGCTGGCAGCCGGAAGATGGCAGAGCACTTGCGATCGATCCTTCAGATATGCAAGAGGCGTATGCGAAGCTCGATGCCGACTTGAAAGATGCACTTCATTTGGCATATGAGCGTATCAAGTCCTATCATGAAAAGCAAAAACCTCAAAGCTGGATAACGACGGAAGAGAGCGGCACGATTCTCGGGCAAAAAGTTACACCGGTTGACAAAGCGGGGCTCTATATACCCGGAGGGAAAGCGGCGTATCCAAGCTCTTTGCTTATGAATGTCATCCCTGCGCAGGTTGCGGGAGTGGAAGAGATCATTGTCTGTACTCCTACTCCTGAAAATGAGCCAAACGAACTGCTGCTTGCGGCATGCCATCTTTGCGGTGTAGAGAAAGTTTTCAAAGTCGGTGGTGCAAGCGCGATCGCCGCAATGGCATATGGAACCAAGAGTATCCCTAAAGTTGATGTCATAACAGGACCGGGTAATATCTTTGTCGCCACGGCAAAAAAACTTGTCTTTGGCGAAGTCAATATAGATATGATAGCAGGTCCAAGTGAGATAGGTGTGCTGGCGGACGCCAGTGCAAATCCAAATCATATCGCGATCGATCTGCTCTCTCAGGCAGAACACGACGAGATGGCAAGCTCTATCCTTATAACTCCTGATGCAGCTTTCGCCGCCAAGGTAAAAGAGGAGATAGAAGTATGGCTTGCAAAACTTCCACGCCAAGAGATAGCGAGAAAATCGATCGAGGAGCGTGGAGCTATCATTATCACCAAAGATATGGATGAAGCGGTGAGTTTGATGAATGAGATCGCGCCGGAACATCTTGAAGTAGCGACTTCCAGTCCGTTTGAACTGTTGCCATATATAAAGCATGCAGGGGCTGTCTTCCTGGGACACAATACCCCTGAAGCCATAGGGGACTATATAGCCGGACCGAACCATACACTTCCGACAGGAGGAACGGCAAAGTTCTACTCCCCTCTTGGTGTAGAGCACTTTATGAAAAAGAGCTCCATCATCTCCTTTAGCAAACAAGCGATCGAAGAGATTGGTGAAGAGTGTGCTATTATCGCCAATACGGAAGGACTTACCGCACATGAACAGTCTGTCAGAGTCCGCTTAAAATAGGAGTTTTTCACTCCTGTTTTTACGAATCATAATTTAATATTTTTAATATTATAAAGTCTACAAATATAACCTCTTCTGATATTTACTTATCTTCCCATTTGAGAGAAATTCCTTAAAAAAATATCACTTTTTTATCCTTTTTTTAAGATAAGAAAGGTACTATCATAGCAGTAAAGAAAGTCTTTATCCGCTTTGGTAGTGAGGTATAAGGACTTTTTTTAGTAATCATTAGTATCAGTTATCAATGTTGCTCTTGCTGCCCTCCTGTGAGTGTAGAAGAGAAACTTGAACTTAAATCTTGCCTTTATGGCTGAAGGAGAATATATGCAATTAGGTTTCCTAGTTGATTTGCATCTTTGTATGGGATGTAAAGGGTGTGAAATCGCATGTAAAGTGGAAAACGAGGTTCCACTCAGTACATGGAGACTTCGCGTTAAGTATGTAGATGTCGGGACTTTCCCTGAAACGAAAAGAACATTTACACCACTACGATGTAACCATTGTGAAAACGCACCGTGTGAGCGTATCTGCCCGGTCAGTGCATTGCACTATATCGAAAACGGTATTGTCAATATCGACAGAGAGAGATGTATCGGTTGTGCGGGATGTGTTATGGCATGTCCTTACGGTGCTATCTATATAGACCCTGAAACACAAACAGCTGACAAGTGTACATACTGTGCACACCGTATCGCTTCTTCTATGATGCCTGCGTGTGTTGTTGCGTGTCCGGTTCAAGCAAACATCTTCGGTGACCTTGACGATCCTGCTTCAAGTATTTCAAAGTATATCATGGAGCATCAAGGGAACGTTCAGGTTCGTAAGCCGGAAAAAGGAACGAAACCGCATCACTTCTATGTCGGTGGTGGAGAGGTTAACCTCAATCCACTCGCTTCCAAGAGAGAGGAAGGCTACAACCTCTTTAACAAAATCACAAAACTTCCACTAGGAGGGCATCACTAATGGTACATGAATCTTTAGCGGCGACACATGCCGTAGTAACTTTGGATGTAGCGCTTCCGGATGTATTCTGGGGCTGGTTCGTTACGATGAATATGTGGGCGAAGAGCATCGGTACAGGTTTGATATTTATGCTCTTCTTGCTTCTTAGAAAAGCTCCGAGTGAAGTGGATAGTAGTCTAAGAACGAAGACGGTGATCGTCTCTTTCGTTTTTATGAACATTTTCCTTCTCTTTACATGGCTTGACCTGCACCAAATGTGGAGAATGTGGCATATTTTCTTTTATCCACACTGGACATCAGCCATCACTGTAGGGGCATGGATGGCGACACTGTTTGTCGGTCTTGAGTTCCTGATGATCGTGATTATGGTAAAAAACAAAGGAACTGCAGCGTTTGACAAGCTGCTCTTTTGGGTAACGCTTCTTGCCATCCCTGTTACGCTTTATACTGCAGGTATTATGGCTGAAGCAACTGCGAGAGAACTATGGCAGATGCCGACTGAGTCTGCGCAGATGATCCTTGCTGCGACACTTTCCGGTTCAGCTGCGATGATCCTTATAGGGGGCAGTAAACTCAGTGATGAGACAAAATCGTTCCTTGGAAGTATCTTGGGTCTGAGTGCGCTTATGGCGTTTATCATCTATATGTCAGAGTATGTCTTTGGTGCTATGAAGTCTGAAGATGCCGCTGCTATCCTTGCTTATGTCAAAGGAAACGGTGAATACTCTACAATGTTCTGGATAGGACAGTGGGTTGCATATATCTTGCCTATGCTTCTTGTTGCACTGTATCGTGTCAGCAGAAGTTCTGCGCTTCTCAGCCTCGCTTCGATCCTTGCGATCGTCGGTCTATGGGTTGTTAAGCATGTATGGCTTGTTATTCCACAATTATTACCACTTAGTTAGGAGAGGATATAAATGTATTTAGAAAGTAGAAGAACATTTTTAAAAGGTGCCGCATTTACGGTTGCAGGTGCCGCGATAGCAAAAGGTGTATTTGCTACAGACGCTGCAGCGGAGTCAGTAGCGGACAGTAAATTTACAAACACGCCAAGCTCTCTTTCGTTCTATCCTGACCAATCTGAGTGGGATAGCTTCAAAGAGCTTGACGGAGATGATTGGAAAAGAGGTGGTATCGAGCGCCACGGTGTTCGAAGCCCTTCCAATCCTGACGGTATCCAGGTCAACGACTATGTCATCGTTCCAACAGTTTGTTCTAACTGTGAGGCGGGATGTGGTCTAACTGCATGGGTTAACAAGAACGACTACGACAAAGGTATCCTGACAGTACGCAAGTACATGGGGAACCCGCTTCACACAGGAAGCCGTGGTAGAAACTGTGCAAAGGGTTATGCTGTAACATCTCAGATGTACGATCCGGATCGTATTCCGTTCCCAATCAAAAGAGCTCCAGGTTCTAAAAGAGGTGAAGGGAAGTGGGTAAGAACTACTTGGGATGAGGCGATGGCGACTATCGGTAAGAAGATGCACGATACGCTTAAAAAGGGCGATGAGATCTCCAAAAAGCAGATCATGTATCATGTCGGTCGTCCAAATGAGAACGGTTTTGGACCTCGTGTTCCTCAGTCTCTTGGAATCGATGGTTACAACTCACACACAAACATCTGTTCCGCAGGTGCGCGTGAAGGTACGATCCAGTGGGCGAATGACGACAGAAACTCTCCAGACTGGGCAAACGCGAAGCTGATCTTCTTGCAGTCTTCTCACGCAGCGGATGCAGGTCACTACTTCCAGCAGTCTGCAGGCTATATCGCCGATGCAAGAAGAAAAGGTGCGAAGATGGTCGTTCTCGATCCTCGTATGTCCAACTCTGCAGGGATGGCGGATCTTTGGATCCCGACTTGGCCAGGTACGGAAGCAGCGCTTTATCTTTATCTTGTCAACAGAATTCTCAACGAGAAAGATAAAGATGGAAGCGATCTCATCAACCATGACTTTGTTAAAAACTGGGTTAACTGGGACAGATTGATGAAAAACCGCAACTACCTCAAAAAGATGGTAGAGTACGGTTACATCAAACAAGTACCAAAAGGTGACTCATATGAAGACTTTATCGAACTTTTAAAAGAACTCTACGCTCCATATACAAAAGAGTTCGTTGTCAAAGAGTGCCGTCTTGAAGGTATGGAGTACAAACTCGATCAGCTTTGGGAGATGTTCATCCCTGCAGGTGATCAGATCGCTACATATCTCTGGAGAGCCGGACCGATCGGTCACAGAGGCGGTTGGATGAACACTCGTGCCGGATTCCTTCCACTTGCACTTCGCGGTGCGCTTCGTGGTGATATCGGTGGTACATCTTTCCACCACTGGCATGAGATCTCCGTTGCCGGTAAAGGTGACAAAGCGACAGTAGCCGGTGAACACCCGAAAAAAACGGATGTCTGGAACGAGCTTGCATGGCCGCCTGAGTATCCGATCTCTACATATGAGATGGGATTTATGCTGCCACAGCTCATCATGGATGAGGAGTGGATAGCAAAATGGGAGAGAAGAGGTCTGAAGATCCCTCACTCTATCGCTGTTTATGTTCCAAGAATGCACAACCCACTCTGGATCAACCCGGATGGTTTCAGATGGATGGAGGCTCTTAAGCGTGAAGACAAGTTCGAGCTTACTATGAACCTTTCTCCAACATGGTCTGAGACAAACTGGTACTGTGACTATGTTCTTCCGGTTGGTCTTGCAGGTGAGAGAAACGACCAGCAGTCAACTCCGTCCAAGCCTGAGCAGCGTATCGAGTTTAGACAGGCTGTTTTAAGAGTCGCTGCTGAGAAGCAGGGATGGAAACCAAAAGATCCAACTCGTGCGACACTTGAAGCGCATATGAAGTTCGGTCTTGGTGAGATCTGGGAAGAGAGTGAATTCTGGCCAAACATCATGGTGCACTATGTCGATCCAGACGGTAGCCTTGGTGTGAGAAAATACTGGGCGAGTAAAAAAGATCCAAGCCGCGCGGTTACGATCCCTGAGTACTTCGATACGGCGCTCAGCTTGCTTCCAAAACTCAAAGCGGCAGCTACGAAGCTCTATCCAAACGAAGAGTATCCGGTATATGCATACATCAGAGACCACGGTGCATGGACAGAGAAGACTGATGTTTACAAGCCTCAGGAAGAGCCGCTTGAGATCAAAGACGGATATGTCTATGCTCACGGTCACAAGTACCACCATACAGAGGTCGAGCAGGATGAGTTCGGTGCTCTATGGGTCAAAGACGGCGAGTTGAAAAAGTCTATCGGTGTCGAGATCGACGGCAAATTCTACGAAGGTTTCCATACACTCAGTAAGAAACTCGAGTACTTCTCTGAGTGGCTGACAGAGTGGAAGTGGCCTGAGTATGCGATCCCTGTTTACCCTAGAAACGAGCAGGAACGCAAAAAGATGATCCATCTCGTTACTCAGGTACACCATGATCATATGAAAGCCGAGAACGAGTTCGCGCTCAATACGATCTACAGATTGCCATACAACATCCATACACGTTCTGTCAACTCCAAGCACCTTATGGAGATCTCTCAGAACCACAACCCTGTATGGATCTACACTGAAGATGCGAAACGTCTTGGTATCAAGCGTGGCGATGCGATCAAAGTCAAGATCGTCGATACACTTTCAGGTATCGAGAGTGGACACTTCATCGCGATGGCTGTTCCGACGGAAGCGACTCGTCCGGGTGTTCTTGCATGTTCTCACCACGCCGGTAGATGGAGACTCAAAGAGGCTGTATCTATCCCAGGTTTCGAGCATCAGCTTGGCGTTATGGGGCTTGGTGCACCACTGTATGAGATGACAAATGATGGGAAAGTCGGTACGATGAAACCGAAAAAAGGTATTCATCCATACCATCATGTATGGCAGTTCAAAGAGTATAACAAAGACCTTGACAACATCTGGTGGGATGGACTTAGTGGTGCGTGGCAAAATGCCGTCGCTCCTTGTCACCCAGACCCGATTGCCGGTAACCATGGATGGCATCAAAAAGTCATCATCGAGAAAGCCGGACCGGATGAGAAGATCGGTGACATCTATGTCAATTATGAAAATAACTATAAAGTCTACCAGGAGTGGAGAGACAAACTTACTCGTCCTCTCGCACCTGGTGACAAGTGGAGAAGACCGTACCACATCAAGAGACCGGTCAAACCAAGTCAAAAAGCTTACAAAGTCGAGATTAAAGACGTATAATCTCGCTATTAAAGCCCACTTCAAGTGTGGCTTTAATATACTTCCAAAGTAAAAACTCTACTTTTACTATCAATCCTATTAAAGGCATAATCAAATATGAATAAAGATCTACTCCAAAACCAGACAGCACGCATCAACCTGTATGCTTTGATCTCGAGACTCACAATGAGCGAAGTCGATGAAGGGTTACTAAAGACAATAGAAGAGGATCAAAACATCATGGACTTCTTTCCCAACTATGAGAAGTGGGAGAAGAGAAAGAAGTTCTCACGAAAAGATCTGATAGAGCGCTATCTCAACGTTGACTTTACTAACCTTTTCTTGCTGCATCTCATTCCTTATGAGTCTTTTTATATGCGAGAAGATCAGATGATGGAAACAGGCGGGGATAACCCTGTGCAGCAGCTTTACAATGAGTATGACTTTAGAGTCGAACTTGATAAGGCGAGGGTGCTCAGCGGTGATCACATCGGTGTGGAGCTTGAGTTTATGTATAAGCTAACCGAAGCAGAGTATAAAGCACTTGAAAACGAGGACTATAAGGCGGCTGGTGAAATCGCGAAGATTGAGTACGAATTTATGAAAGATCATATTATGCAGTGGGCACCAATGTATCTTATCAATGTCAAAAGTGAAGCTGGGACGGCTTTTTATTTCGACTTGGCGGATCTTGCACTAGAGTTTATTATGAGCGATTTTGAGTATCTGAACAAACTTGTCAAAGAAAAAGAGTGTAACTACCTCGCATGAGCCTTTTAACATTAGATCCTTCCAAATGTGTCAGAACCACGAACAAGTTCTCGCAGTGTCACGCCTGTGCGGAAGCCTGCCCGGTAGAGACGATACGCATCGACGAGCAGATCCCGACTTTCGTACCCAACGACTGTGTAGGCTGTGGGGGTTGTATGGCGGCATGCCCTGATGCGGCGTACAAGCTCGATGATTTCAGCACGATCAACTATATATTCTCCATTTTGGAGCAAAAACGCGACGTGCTTTCCTGCAAAGAGAGCATCCCGTGTCTGGCGGCTTTGAGTGTCGAGGAGTTGATCTCGCTGGCTCTCTTGCATCCGGAAGATTTGACGCTCGATCGCGCCTACTGTGCGGAGTGCGATATAGCTAAAACGAACGAACCGTTTATAGCCGAGCGCGTCGAGGAAGTAAACTTCATCCTCGAAGCGATAGAGAGCAAGAAGCGCCTGAAGTTCGAGGATGTTCAGCTCACACCTGAGCAAAAAGAGCATGACAGACGTGCGTTTCTTTCCAAACTCAATGTCAAAGAGGCGATCAAAGCCAAGCAGAAGTTCGAGAACGAAGTTGAGGCTGTGAGTGAAGAGGAAACGAGTGGGGAAATAACTGTTGAGGATATCCAAAAGATACGAAACAACAAAGATGTGCCCGATCGTCGTAAACTCCTGCTGATGGCGCTGAAAAAGACAAACAGACCAAACATCTTCCATAAACTCGATATCAACGATGTGAGCTTTATTTCGCAAAAAATCCTCGATGAGGAGACCTGTACAAATTGTCAGATGTGTTATCGCATCTGTCCGACGGGGGCGCTTAGTTCGGACAAGTTCAATGCAAGTATCTTTTTCGATGCGATCTCGTGCATCAAATGTGCGAGTTGTCATGATGTCTGTGAGCCGGATGCACTGACACTGCGCAGTGTTTTTGATCTCAAAGAGCTCTTTGAGCCAAAGCGTGAAACGTTAGCTAAATTCACCGTCAAACGATGTGATGAGTGTGGACTGCCGTTTGTTTATCGAGGCGGTGAGGTGATGTGTCAGCGATGCCGCATCGAAGAGGAAGAGGCGATGACCCTATGGGGCATCGACCCGGAAAAAAGGAGCTTTTGATGGCAGTAGGACTGGCTGCACCAGAGAGTATGAATGCCGACAACAGCATCACCAAAGAGACGAAGCTCTTTGGACTGATCGCCGAAGAGGCGATGAAAAACAGACTCTTTGCCGTGCTGAACAAGATGATAAAACCAGAAGCGATGATGATACCGATGAACATCCGAGAAGATGACTTTTACTTCACGGTTGCCAATATGAAAAAATCGCACGTAAACGGCGCATATATAGCAAAAGAGTACCAAGAGGCCGTGCTTGACCTGCTTGATGAGAAAGATGAGATGGTCGAAGCGTATGGAAAGTGCGATTTTGTCATCCGTGAGGGTGAGAAACTTGTTGGATATCTGGCAGAGAAAAATAATGTCGATTCTGTGGATGCACTGGCGAAAATAATCTATGAAGAATTTATAAAGGATATGAAATGACACCGGAAGATATAAATGAATTTAGAAACGAATTCGAAGTTTTCAAACAGCAAAGTATGATGGAGTGTGCCGATGGCAGCTGCGATCTTGAGGAGGAGTATGAGGATTATCCCGATTATCTCAAAGCGATATATCATGAGATCATGCCGCCGGTAAAGAGTGGTATCTACTTCTCAAGATGGGATCTCAAAAATATGGCGCTTGGGCTTGACGAGTCTTTTGCTCTTGATGTTAGAGAGCGTATGTTTCGAAAGTTTATGCAGTGGATTGCAACTCCTGAGGATATGCTGAAAGTCATTGGTCAGTTTGAAGGTCTGATGGATATGAAGTGCGATCTCTACCGCGAATACTCCGAGCGCTATCCTGCAACGAAGTCGATATTTGACGAGAAGATAGCTAAAGCAGAGAAGGCAAAGCGCTATCTTCACAAAGTTTATGAGGACTTCTTTACCGAATAGAAATCCTTTTTAGAGGCTTTCAAGCCTCTTTATCACCTCTTTTTTCACCCTCTCAAAATCTTTTGTATTTTTCCCGCGCATCATTGTTTCAAGTTTGTCTATATATTCGGATATGGCAGGGTCATGACCGTAGTCACGGATCAGCAGCAGCATCAGCTCTTTTGGCGTTTTGCTTTTGTCGAATTTCTCGAAGACTTTTTTCTTCTTCCCAAACTCTATCTTGCTGTTGGCTAATGTAGCGCTGAGATAACCAAAGGCGAAGATGACAAGATAGATAAACCACTCTTTTAGGGTTTTGTAAGAGACAAGCGGTTTTTCGTTCGGGCTCTCCTCTTTGTCAAGCAGTGTGGTTGGATCGATCGTCTTGACGGTCACGTTATAGGCAGGTGCAGCAAGAGTGTAGTACTCTTTACGCGTAGGAGAGAAGGCTTGGATGGCAACTGCGGGGATAGTGAAGCTCTTTTTTGCCGTCAGCGCGTAGATGAACTCCTTGGCTATCAGGTAGCCTTTGTCCGTGAGTCTGTCGGCAAGTGTTTCGATGTCGAAGAAGGTATTGACACCGTTTAGTTTTGGAAGGATTTTCGTTACTTCCGAGTAGCCTGTTCCTCGAAGCACATAGTGAACATTGACACTGCCGTACTGGTCGATCTTGGTTTTGTCGATGCGGCTTTGGAGTGTGAAATCCCCCACAAGATCGACGGGTTTTTCCAGTGCCTTCACTTGCAGTTTCAGCGGCTTGATGGGGATTTGTGTCGTTTTGAGATCGATCCCGACACTGTCGTCGTGATCCTCCACATACGCTTTTGCCACCGCTTTGTCGGTTGCGGTCTTGACGACGAAGTCAAAATCGACCGTTACAGGACCGCTTTTGAGTGGAAAAAGGACGAACTTGAACAGAGCGTTTGAGTTGTGATAGCTGTGATCATCCACCTCTTTTGTCAAGAACTCTATCTTGTAGTCACTGCTTTTTTTTGGATGCAAAAAGAAGAACATCACATGGGAGTGGTCCTTCTGTTGCGCTTCAAAGGTAATCTCAACAGCCTCTTTTTGATAGACTTCGGATTTTGCCGCTTTGAGCGAATAGGTCGCAAGCGGCGATGCCTGCAGCGTCAGTGTGAAAAACAGGAGAACGAGGAGATTACCAAGGCTCTTTTTCATCTGCGTATCCTTTGTTGATGATCTCGTAGGCTCTATAGCCCATTTTGTAGTTGTTTGGTTTCTTTTTGGCTTTTATAACGGATCCTTCTTGTACTTTTTTCTTTTTCATACCGCCGCCACCCTGGCTACTTTGTGAAGAGCTGTTTTGAGAGGAGCCTCCCTGCTTTTGTTTTTTGTTCTCATCATTTGCCTCTTTTTGCGACTTTTGCTTTTGTTTTTTCTTTTTGCTGCTTTGTGCGGCTCTTTGGGGCATATCGCTCTTTTTGTCATGGAGCGCGCGAATGGCGAGGAGATTCTCGAGTGCATCTTTGTCGTTTGGATCCAGAGCGAGTGCATAGCGGTAGTAGCGCTTTGCCTGATCGTACATCTTCAGTTTTGTGGCTGCGTTGCCCATATTGTAGTAGATGGCGGCTTTGAGGTTTGTATGGTGCGTTTTGATGCGGGAGTAGAGCTTGAGCGCTTTTTTGTACATTCCGGCTTTGTAGTAGGCGGTGGCGGCATTGTAGGTGCTTTGGGGCGTGGCTCTTAGATGCTCGAAACATCGCGCTGCCTCTTTGTAGTGCTTGGATGCGTAGGACTGCTTGGCTTGATCGAGGTAGTAGAAGTCCAGGATGTTGGCCTCAGCCTTGTAGGGCAGGAGGGTCAGCAAAAGAAGCGGGAGTAGTTGATGAAACTTGGTGATACTGACAAAAAAGAGTGCGATGCCCACAAGCAGCGGGATGGTAAAAAGCTCTTTGTAGCTTTGCACCTGTAGCTGGCTTCTCTTTGTCTTGGTTGTATCGCTGATGTCGCGTGAAAGCTCCTCTATGACGCCTTTGGATGTAAGCTCGTAGTATTTGCCCCCACTCAAGCTTGCGATATCCTGCAAGGCGGGGTTGATCTTGGAGATGACAAGCTCGTTGTGGATGTTTTTGAGATACTTTCCATCCTTTTTCAGTGGGGCGCCCTTTTTGGTTGCCGTGGCGACGAAATAGGGGGTAATATGGTTGCGCTTGAGTGTGCTTACAAGCTTGGCGACATCGGTATCGTCTCCGCCATCACTGAATATGATCAGCTTCTTCTTTTTGAACGAGACTTTGCCCACGGTTTCGAAGAGATTTTCGAGGTTGGTGCTCTTTGTCAGGATGTACTTGGGATTGAGCGTCTCCAGCGCATCGAGTGCTATAGCCGTATCGGTCGTTGGCGGGGAGATCAGCAGAGCGTTGGAGGTAAAGGCAAAGAGGGTGAAGCGATCTTTTGGATGGAGACGAAGCAGTTTGGCTATGGCTTTCTTTGCCGCTTCAAAGCGGTTTGGCTTGATATCTTCGGCCATCATAGAGTAGGAGGCGTCGATGGCGATGATGAAGTCCTGCGAGTTGAAGCTCTGTTTGGTAGGTGCGTTTTTGAGTGCGGGCTCACTAAGCGCTATGATCATAAAGAGTAGTGAAAGATAGAGCAGCTTGATCTGACGAGTGTCTGTCTGCTTGATATGGCGTCTATAGAGCAGCCACAGCGGCAAAAGGGCAAAAAGCGCCCAGGCGTTTAGGAGGACCATGCGGCACCTCGCTTGTAGAGCAGATAGAGTAGCAGTAAAACAGCCAGCACGAGCGGATAGGCAAAGAGCATATGCTTGTTGAGGTAGTTTTGGGAGCGGATGGGACTCGGCTCGAGTCTGTCGAGCTCGGCATAGACCGCTGCAAGCTCCTTGGCATCTTTTGCACCGAACATCTTTCCGCCCGTCTCTTTGGCGATTCGCTTGAGCAAGGCGGCATCATACTCTCCTGGTTTGCCCACACCTATTGTGTAGATCTTTACATGCTCTTTTTTTGCGCGCTCCACCGCCGCCTTGACCGACACACTGCCGCTGTTTTGATAGCCGTCTGTCACCAAGATGATGACCTTTTCTTTTGCATGTCCTTTTTGGAGTGTATCGAGTGCGGTGTTGATCCCATCGCCTATGGCAGTATTTTCTCCGGCGATGCCGACATCGAGAAAATCAAGCAGGAAACTGACCGCTTTCATATCATACGTCAGCGGCACACTGCAAAAGGCGAAACTCCCAAAGACGACGACCGCGACATTGTCGTCGTATCGGTGGGTGATGAAAGAGGCGATGAGGGACTTGAGGATATCGAATTTGCTTTTGTCGCTATCTTCCTCGCTGTAGCCACTCTCTCCCATCGAGCCGCTGGTATCGAGTACAAAAGCGAGATCACGCCCGTTTCTCTCTTGCGAGAGCTTGGCATCATAGCTGATGGGGGAGGCAAGGGTGGTGACAAGAAATGTGAAGATGATAGAGTAGAGTAGCTTTTCACGGTTGAAAAAGGAGGTGAACTTGCCGAAAAAATGGGTATGGGGAAAGATGATCTTCTTGATGACGGCAGGACACTTGTAGATGCAAAATATTAACACTAACAGTAAAAATGCGTAAGGATATTCAAACTCGAAGTGGGTCAATTTGTCATCTCTTTTGAACTGACCTTACGCACCATCTCACTCAGTTTATGATATGGTATGTAAGGTCAGTTTTTGATATAATTATATCCAATAAGTGCTTAATGAGGATTGTGATGAAACTGTTATTTATTTTGAGTTTGGTAGTGATGCCGATTTTGGCAGGGCAACTGGATGAAGCTTCTTATAATCGAGGTGAAATGCTCTTTCTCTCCAAAGGATGTTCAAGCTGCCACGGTGCGGAAGCGGAGGGAAGTACGATGTATCCGCGCCTTGCCAACAAACCGGCAAAGTATCTCAAAGGGCGTATAGAGAAGTTCAAAGCGGGCAAGACCGACACCCCTTCAGAGCAGATGATGGCGCAGTTTGTCGAGAAGCTCTTGCAAAAGCAGATAGCCGATCTCGTTTACTTCCTCTCCCACCACAAAAAAGCCAAAGAAACGGAGCTCGATGACGATCTGCTTGGAGGGTTTGGTTCCTGATAGGGTATAATGAGCTTATGGATACGATACAAAAAGCTAAAACAGTGCTTGAAAAGTTGGAGAATGTACAGTTTGCCTACCTCTTTGGTTCCTATGCAAAAGGAGCACAAACGGAAAGTAGTGATGTGGATGTTGCACTTTTTCTCAAAAACGATAGCTTCGATGAAAAATTGAGTATCCACCATACGCTGCAGAGAGCTTTGCAAAAAGAGGTCGATCTCGTAGTGCTCAATCGCGTGCGTAACTATGATCTTCTAAGTGATATACTGGAAGAAGGTGTTTTGTTAAAAGAGTGTGAGGATGATTCGCGGGTGATGTTCGAGCTGCAAAAGGAGCATGAGATCAAGGATTATGCCGTTTTTAAGAAGATGAATTATGTTGCATAGAATAGACTTCTTGCAAAACTCCTAAACAGTCTCAGAGGAGAGAAAGCCAAGAGATTTTGTAAAACAAATTTTCAAGCCTAGCCGTAGCTAAGTTTGGAAATTTTTTTGCGAAATGTCGCAGGCTTTCACTCCTCCCGTAGGGCGTTATAAAGAGAGCTTTACTCTGCGTTAGATAACCTTCACCGTAGCGCTCGCTACGCTAAAGAACATCTGCCTTGATTAAAACTCTCTTGATAACGCTGAGACTACTTAGGAGTTTTGCAAGAAGTCTAATAGAGAACAAGATCAAATCCATCGAAGAGACGCTCGCTCTTTTGGAAAGCTTGAAGAGTGATTGTAAGCAAAAATTTCTCGATGATATGATCTATCAAGGGGCACTGCTTCACTATCTCTATCTTGTTGCCGATCGTTCCATCGCTCTGGCTGAAATGGTGCTCAAATACAAAAACTGCAAAAGATCGAACAGCTACTATGAAAGCATCAATATGCTTGGAGAGTGTGGTATTGTTCCTGCGGAGTTCGCGTATGATTTTGCTCGTATAGCATCGTTCTGTAACTTTCTCGCCCATGATTAAGTAATGAGGCAAAAATAATTTCATAACCCAACAGCAAGAAAAAGGTATAGATGCAAGGCAGATTTTTGAAAGCTTAGCCGTAGCTAAGGTGAGAAAATCTAACGCCGTCAACTATGCTTTTTTCTTGCTGCCCCTGCGGGGTGAGATGATTTTCGCTCATCTTTGCACGAAAATCGCTTTGAAGTAGAATAACTACGACTATAGCAATTTTCATACAAATCTGAACGAAACTCATCTCATTGGGTATGAAATTATTTTTGCCTCATTACTTATGAGCGTATAGACTATTTGGAGATATGTGAGGGAGTGCTCTCAAAACTTGATGATATCAAAAAATACTTGGTTTATATAAAAGAGACACTCGATATCGAGTGACTATCTTTTTTTCGTAAAGTGGGTAAGATACCACCAGAGTCCGCCTCCAAGTATCAAAAGGATGACGGGGGCGAGCCACTTGTTGTGGGCGATAAAGAGTGCGAAAGCTTTGAGCGGCGCCCCGAAATAGTAACTCGCCAGTCCAAAGAAAAGTGCCCACACGGCTGCAGCGAAGATGTTGAGGATGGCAAATTTCTTGAAGTCGTACTTTGTCAGCGCTATGGCGATAGGGACGATGGTTTTGAGCCCATAGATGAATTTTTGAATGAAGATAACCCAATCCCCATGCTTTTTCATAAGGATGTGTGAAAGAGCGAGTTTGCGTCTGTGTTTTTTGAGTGTTTCCATCATCATCGGCTTTTGATAACGTGTCAACCAAAAAAGCAGGATGTCTCCCAGCGCGTTACCCGCAAAGGCTACGGCGATGCTTGTCCAAAGGTCCATCTTTCCCATGTAGCTGAGCACTCCGGCAGCCACGATTCCGATAAATCCGCCGCCAAGCGAATAGAGAAAAAGTGCGATATAACCGTATGTAGTGAGGTTGCTGTAAATATCTTCCACGAGAACCTTTTTTTAGTGAATTATAACATAATACCAAAGACGACTCATCAAAGGTGCCACGATTGCATCGAATTACGAAAAAAGCCCGGCGAGAAACGCGCTTTTGTAGTCGCCGCTTTGGGTTTGGAAGTTTGCGAGATTTGGAAACGCACTCTTCATTGTGCGCTCATCCACTCCAAACCAGTCAAGAACGGGTGCAAACATCTGCTCTATGGATGTAGTCGGGATAAGACGGCCTTTGATGTTGCGGCTTGGGTAGAAGTTGGTGTTGGTGTCTTCAAGCTTATAGTTATCGACTGATTTTCCCACTATCTCGCCTCCATTGAAGTTGGAGTCACCACACATAACGAACTGATGTCCGCCCCATCCGTGATCGGTGCCATCCCCGTTGCTTAGCAGCGTTCTACCAAAGTCGCTTGTCGTAGCCAAGAGCACTTTCTCTTGCAAGCCCATCTCCTCAAGCGCTTTGTAGAAGTCACTCACCGCAAGGCTTATACTTCGAAGTCGCTGGGTATGATCGACCATCTGCCCGGAGTGGAAGTCAAATCCTCCCATAACCATATAAAAAACCTGTCGCTTGTAACCGAAATGCTCTTTGCCGATCTTGATAAAACGAGCGATGGATTCGAGATATTTGAAGAGTCTGGAGTCAAGCCCATGCACATCTAAACCTATGTCGGAGGTTTTTGGTACGCTAAAGAGAGCATCCCCATAGGAGTTTTTGGCACTAAAGGTGCTAAAATCGACTGCATCGTTCCACACGCTTTTGAATGTATCGGAGAACTCTTTTGCGTCGAGATTGAGGCGTTTGTAGTAGGATTCGAAGATATTGCTGTCTTTGGTCTTTGCGAACGCTTCGATGATGGGAGGTATGTCTTTGTTTTTGAACAGGTCGGGCTTTTCGCCAAAGACAAGCGGGGAAGTGTCTTTGCCTGTCACCATCATATCGAGCCCATGGTAGGAGACATTGAGCCCGATCTTGCCGTTGATGGGACTCCAGGCATCGGCAACCCTGCCAAGCCAGCCGGAGTTGATCCTTGACTGCGCGTAAGCGGTGGCGATGGCGCGCCGTTGATGATCGTGCGCAAAGAGAAAGAGCGGTAGATCGGCAGTTTTGTTCGCTATATCATCGTAAGTTGTAGGTTTTACAAGTGTTCCGACATTACTGACAACTGAAAGCACCCTTTTTTCATAGAGTGCTGCAAGTTCTGGCATCAAGCCGTGAAATCCAAGCTCACCGCCCACCTTATACATCCCCTTGCGATAGACCGACTCCAGATCGTTTCCGGCATAGGGGTTTTTGGATTTGTCACTACTTGTGTAGTAGCCGTTGGCATCTTTATTGTAGTAGGTATCTTTCGTGAGATCGGTATCGAAGACGGAGATCTTCTGTCTGACTGCAGCATAGTCGCTGTGATGGGTGCTGTCAGTCGGTATAAAGGTGTTAAACGAGTCATTTCCCCCATAAAACTGCAAGATGACGATCGCCTTGTAGTCGCTGAAGTTGGTCGAAGAGGCAAAAAGCCCCTCTGCCGCTGCGGCACTAAGCAGCGGAGCCGAAGCCATACCTTTAAGTGTGTTTTTTAAAAAATCTCTTCGCTGCATCCTCTCTCCTTATCTGATAACCATATAGTACGGCGAAGTCGCGATCGCCACGATCGCCGCAACAACGATCCGTTTTGCTCTGTGTGGCAGCTTGTTGTCATAGCCTCCGACATTTGCCAAATATTTCACTAAAGCATCCCTGTAATCCTTTGGCAAACGATCCCCCAGCATCTTGTGATCGAGATATGCCACAAGCACTTGGGCACCCTTTTGCTGTTTCGCACTCTCTTTTAAGCCGGCAAAGTCGCCGTTCGTATCGCCATCGACCGCCTTTTCGAAAGTCGCATAGACATCGCTAAGATCGACACACATCAGCTGCGGTGCCGCCTGACCTTTTTTACTTAGTCCTTGCGTCATGAACTCTTCAAGTGTCGCGAACTTTTTGTCTATATGGAGTATCGCGTATTTGTCAAATGATCCCAGTATCATCGTGATAAAGTTGTTGTAGCGGATCAGATTGGATGGTGTTTGGATCTGGAGTTCTGGCGCTATAAGATGGTTGGCTGTAAAGTTCGCATCTTTTGGAGCGTAGTCGGCATCATAGAAATTAAAGACATCCGGCGCACTCATCGCCGCCTGGGCGAAGATGCCCTTGGTAGCCGCCCAATACAGCGGCATATCGCTTGAAACCTTGTCCCCGTAAAATATCCACGAATGCGTCGGCATCACACCAAATGTCGAGTAGAGATGCGCCAAAGAGGTGAGCAGCTCATCGACACGCCCTCTGTTTTCGTTCAGACCGTTGCGAACCTCTTTGTCAAGCAGGATCGCTCGCACAACCGCTCCAAGATCACCCTTCTTGCCATGACCGTTGTCGTTGAAGACGCTTGCGACTCTTTTGACATACTCCGGTGAAGGGTTGGAGGTGGTTAAGCGCTGGATGAGCTTCTTGGCGATGAAAGGAGCGATGTTTTTGTTCCGTGTGAGGATATCGAGCTCCGACTCGATATCCTGCTCTCCTGTTTGTCCAGATGGGATATCCTGACCCAAAAGACGCTTCGCACCCGTGTCGTGATACTGAGAGTAGAATTCTATAGGCAGCAGATAGCACCCGCCCCCTTTGGCGATGCGATCAAACCGACCATTACCCGCAACACTCCATCCGCTAAAGATCCGCGCTCCCTCCATCACATCATCTTGCGTATAGGTAGGGATATCTCTGCCGTTTTTCGTCTCTATCGTTCCATCCAGACGCAGCTCGCTTGGACCGATGGAGAACATCTGCATGATCTCTCTGGCATAGTTTTCATCGGGACTCTCCCCTTTGCTTGGGTCGTACTTCGCACTTCCTATGTAGGTCATATAGTATGCCATAGCAGGGGAGTAGGTGATGTCTCTTAGCAGCTTCTTGTAGGTACTAAAGGCATCGCGCTGGAGGATATCGTAGTAGTAAGCAAGCCCCTCACCCCGCCACTCAAGCAGGTTGCCCGCAGGTGAAACCGCAGAGACGACGATGATCTGACTCAGCGCATACGCAACCTTCTGGCGCAGCTGATCCGTTCCCCTGAAGGCTCTTTGCCACCAAAGAGAGTTTGATACAAGTCTGTACTTCTTGGGTGTGGCGATCTTGTCGCAGCTACTTCCATCTGTAGGATGCGCCATCTGTGCGGTGTAGTTCCCATCGAGTTTGCTCAAAGTCTCATAGAGCAGATCGACCATCGACTTCTTTTCATCAAAAGGCATACCAAGCTGCTTATCGATCCATGCCGCATAGCCATGCTGCATCACATACGTTATATCGCTCTCCTTTTGTGCGATGGCGGCTTGCTTCAAGAAGGTGATCGCCTGTGCTCTTGTTGCACTTTTGTTGGTGTTGAGCCAGCTATTTTCAGGAGTGGTGGTCTCTCCATCACCTCCACTATTTTTTTGGTTGTTTCCACCGCCGCTGCTTGAGGAGCCACCCCCTCCTCCACAGTTTCCAAGCAGCATAGACAAAAGCAGTGCTGTAGCGATCTTGAATGATATAGAGACTATTTTCATGCTATACCTTTTATCATGCCATAAAGTTCAGATCGGTTCTTGTAGCATCAAAGTTTTGTCGCTCAGGCAATGCGGTGTCGATCTCGCTATCACTGGCACCGAACCACTCCAAAATCTTGCCGTAATACTCTGAGTAAGAAGTTGTAGGGATCAATCTTCCTCGATGAGAGATATCATCATCTCCAGCTACTGTAAGATCTGGGAAGACTCCATAGTTGCCTGGCTTGACCGCACCAAGCACGAACTGCGCACCACCCCATGCGTGGTCGCTTCCATCACCGTTGCTGGCAGTGGAGCGTGAGAAGTCGGAGAGTGAGACAACCGCGACCTCATCGAGCCACCCTTTAGTTTGCATAGCACGCATAAAGGCATCGATGCCAAGACTGAGCCCCCGCAAGCGTACACTATGGTCTCGCTTGAGATGGCTGTGCTGATCAAATCCGGGCACGGTAATGCTCAGCACAATGCGTTTGAAGCCTTTATCCTTCGCGATAGTGATCAGCTTCGCCACTGTTTTGAACGACTCAATCACTCGGTTGTTGACCGGCGTATCCATCGCCATTTGCGCTTTGGTGACTTCATGGTGCTGACTTGTAGGATCATAAATTGTATTGCCATAGGCATCGGTGATACCTTGAAGATCTGTATCACTGTTAACGCTGTTCCAGTCGATGAGTGTTTGAACTGTCTCGGCGTAACTGCTGCTTCTTAATGATCTTATAAGATTTCTAAAAGGATCCTGGTTCCCTGCCGTGCGTGTTTCGTTGACCCACTGCTCATAGGCACTATCGAGATCACTGCCCAATTGTGTCGGTCCCATATAGCTGTAGTTCATCGGAGAGGTGGTAGCACCGAACATCGCATGTTCGATACCGTATCCCGAGAGGTTGATGTTCATTTTATAGATCGGATCACTGTTGACATTGCCCCACTGATCCGCCAATCTTCCCATCCATCCTGTGGGAACCGTCATACTCGAGGAGACGCCCAGATGTGCCAGGAGATTTTGGATATTGTGAGCGAAGAGACTTGGTGGTCGCTTGGTTTTGTCACCCAACAGTTGAGATTTGGTATAGGGTCCTCCGATATTTCCCACATTTTGGATCACAGCGCCCCTGCCTTGATCCAGCCAGTAGGCAAGTTCGGGCATCATGGCGTTGATGGCTATTTTGCTGTTGAAGTTTTGTTTATCTAAAAGATAAAACCCTTTCATGTAATGCTTTGCTCCATTCGTTCCGCCGGCATTATAGGGGTTGTCCGATGCGGAACCGATCTGCAACTCTCCACCGTTTACAAGATTGCGAAGAGCACCCATCAAATCCGTATCAGGTATCGCGACACCACTTCCTCTTTCTATTCTATAGTTGTTATACCCTGTTTTACTATCGCTTCCTGTCGGTATAAAAGTGTTCAGCGCATCGTTTCCTCCCTGCGTATCGACAAGCACGATCGCTTTGAAACCGGTTAGAGTATTGCCGGGATCGGCCGATAAGATCTGAGGGAAAGCCCCAACGCCCCCTAAGATAGCTGAATATTTCAAAAAGTCTCTTCGTTTCATCGTCGTCTCCTTAGTTTGTCATATACTCTTCGCTCATGGTGATCTCGGTGATCAGTGGAGCGATGATTCTTGCAACGAGATACTTTTGTATCGTTTCGTTGTCCCAGCTGGGAGCATATCTATTTGTAAATACATCTCTATAAGCATCTACCAGCTTTTGAACCGTTTCACTATCGAGCTGCTTGCCCAAGAGACGCTGCGAGGCATCCTGTATAACATATCGCACCGCCGCTTCCCGTCCGGCTTGATCCTTTGGTCCATCTTTGAACTCTTTTCCAGTTTTTTTGAACTGCTTCAAATAGTCCGCAAAATCAAAGAGCATATAGGTGTGGAACTGTCCGCTTGAGCGTCCCAGGGTATAGCTGCCATTGGAGTCTTTGTTGCTGGCATAGAGATAGTGATACTCGTTGCGTTTGAATGTATCGAGCGTATTGTTCTCTATCCCCACCATATATTTTGTCGTATAGAGTGAGGCTTTGGGCGCTTTCCAACCTCGTAGTTTGAACTCTGCGTCATTAGGTTGATAACCGTCGCTAAAAAAGCCAAATACCGTTGGTTGGTAAGTTGGCCACTGATTGAGCGTAGCGTATTTTGAACGGACAAAATAGTGGTTGTCAATGGAATGTTTTGTTCCATCGTCATCGGTCACTTCGCGCTTAGGCCACGGCTTGACACCCATCGCGCGCAGCATCTGGGTGTACATAAGGTAAGGCTCTTTGATCTCCACAGCCTGGTCGTTTTTGATATTTTCCCAAATGTTTTCATCAAGCAGTATCGCTTTGACGGTTTTTCCTATGTCTCCGCCGCTGTTTTTAAATACCGTAGCGACCCTTTCGATATAGTCTGTTTTTGGATTGGATTTTGTCAAACGGATGATCAGTTTTTTCGCTATAAACGGCGCTGCATTTGGATGGTTCATGAAGATATTGACCGTATCGTTGATATCTTGGTAGCAGTTTTGCCCTGCCGGTACCGTTTGACCTAGAAATGTTTTCGATCCAGTATCATGATAGCTGCTATAGCAGTCCATCGGATGCAGCGAGTCACTCTGCCATAGTGTAGGGTTATGGTTGTTGGGCTGCGTATGGTGCGGATAGATAAGTCCGGTAAAGACTCGTGAGACCTCCATCACATCTTGTTGTCCATACGAAGCAATGCGTTTGCCGTTTTGACGCTTGGGTGATCCACCCATATCGAGATCGAAAAGTCCTATGGAGAAGAGCTGCATGATCTCTCGTCCATAGTTTTCATCGGGATAGATGGTTTGGTTTGTATCCTTATCTACATACTCTTTGCGATTGCTTGCATAGGTCAGGTAAGTTGCCATTGCCGGAGAGAGACTGACATCATAGAGGATATCACCATACTTTCCAAAGGCATTTTTCAGCAGGATATCATAGTAGTAAGAAAGTGCTTCGCCTTTGTTTCTAAAGAAGAAGTCGGTCGATTCACTCGCAACGATGATTTCAGAGAGTTCAAAAGCGACGCGCTGGCGCAGTTGTGCATCATCTTCGAGATGACCTTTGAGAACAGCACTTGAGTGATAGTCAAGTTCATCTGCGCCATGAATCAGCGTTCGGTTAAAAACCGTATCGTTATTTGCTAAGAACTGGTTAATCAAGTTGTCGATATCGGCTTCACTTTGGGGGAGAGGTAATCCAGCCTTATCGCAGTAGGCATAGGGGCGCATCTTGAGTGCATCGTGCATCATATTGTAAACGATACTCTCTTTTTTGAAGTTCCACGGTTTTGCAAGCTGCTCATCGACCCATGTGACGACCCCTTTTTGTTTAAGTTCTTGGACATCTTTTGGAGTAGCACCCATCGTCGCCATATCGAGGAACTTCACAGCCATGCGATCGGTCAACTGGCTTCCTGTTGGGATATAACTGTAAGGGGTTCCGCCGCCACCAGAACCTCCAGAACCTCCAGAACCACCACTAGATCCGCCGCCTGTTCCACCATCGGAGCCGCCGCCCCCGCCTCCACAGGCACTTAACGCTATGAGTGTCATCACCATCATTATCAGTTTCAGTATGTTTCTTGTTTTCATTACTCTCTCCTTTTATGCTAAACAGCGTGTTTTTTGATTCCACAAGGCTGCAAGCAGTCCATCTCCGCTTCCCGATGGAAACTCCTCCGGCGTCTTGCAATAGTCCGCTCCAACACTACAGCATCCATTTGCTACGCCATTTTGGATCAACGCATAGTGATACGCCCAGTAGTGACTCTGACTACCGGCTACGAGATACTTGAATGTCTTTTCAAGATATTTGTTTCCATCTACTTGCCCTAAAAAGCCTGTTAAGTCTCGGATATCCTGTACTTCGACCATACAACCAATCTTTAGAGCTTGTATATCACCTTGCTTGGCATAAGGGATCAGTGTATCTTTATATCTGGTTTCAAAGTCGGATATGGCATAATCCCCCGCTCCCATCGCTCTTAGTTCTGTCGGTTTGTAATGGGCATCTTTGTTGGAGTAGTCGTTGACGTCGATATTGTAAAGAGCTACAAGCTCCTCCACCGCCGTCATATGCTGTACCTCCGACCAGTGCCCTATGTTGTAAAAGAGGCGAAGATGCGGATAGAGCCCATACACCGCTTCAAACGCATCATGCGCCATCTTCTCTTCGCTCCACATGTGTGCCAGTGCATGGCGCTGTGAATCGGTAAGTGTGAGATCTTTGTCTATATGATCGATGCCGTAAGCTATGGGGTACTCTGCAGGGGTCTTACAGTAGCCGTTTCCCGCTTTGCAACACCCTTCCGACCACACCAAGATCGATCAGCTGTTGGTTAAGCGCCCAGTAGTGCCCCATACTGCCATCTATAAGATAGGTGATGTTTTCTTGCACCTTTTTACGGTTGGCAAACTCACCAAGATCTCTTTGCATCTCGTCGATACCATCTACACTCACTTTCGCAAGTGTCAAAAACGCGTCTTCCAACGAAGAGAGTCCCTCCTTTTTGAGCTGATCGAACTTGTTGGTCATAGCCGTAGATGGAAACTTGCCAAGCTCCAAGGCTTGAAGCTGTTTGGTCGTATAAAGCAGCTGCGCATCACTTGTGTAGCTGAGATCCACATTGTAGAGCTTGACCACTTCGTCAAGCACGGCTCTTCTGTTTGTGGCACTCCATTTGCCCATCGTATTTAGCAGGTCGTTGCCAAACTGCTTGGCAAACGTCAGCGCCAAAGATGCCCGTAGCCTTTCATCGTGCCAGATGTCGGCTATGAGCTTTTGCTGTTTGGCGCTTAGGAGTTTGTACTCCTCACCAAAGAGCGACTCTCCGCCTATGAGCATACTCCCCGATGCCGCCGCGGCCAATTTCAAAAAATCTCTTCTCTCTTTCATCGCTCGCTCCTACTTCATCTCTTTGTGGCATTTGTTACATCCGATGGTCTCACCCGCTTTGAGTTGGGCGTACCGATCCATCACGCCAAGCTTGAATGTTCGGTTGGCTGATGCTTTGGAGAGGAAAGTCCCTTTTAGATCCTGACCGTGGCACGCCTTACAACTGCTTGAAGAGTGTTTCAGTACAATGGTGCCATGTCTGTTGACCCACTCCTGATTGTGCGGATGCAGTCCGTGCGGTCCTTTGTCGAATGTTGTCGCGACCACCTCATCGGCATGACACGCACCACACTCTCGTATGGTTCCTTTATAGCCCTGATGCGCCATACTCTGTCTGTTTTCATCCTTGTTGGTTGAGGGGTATATGGCATGCTGCGAACCGTGACACGCGCTACACGCCACGCCGCCATGAGAAAGGCTATGTTTGTAGAGCTTCGTTTTGCCGCCATACTTTTCAGTTCCAAAACGCATATCAAGAGCATTGCGAAGTGTGCCCCTCTTCATATCGGTAACGGCTGCCGTGTATCTTTTGCCATTTTGATGGCACGCCTGGCAGTTTGGCTCGTCTATCCAGCTTTTTCTGCCTTTTTTGGCAACCGCTTCCATAGTGCCATGGCAGCTTTGGCACTGGATCTTGGCGTTGCCGTTGGCATCGACGGCATGCCCCATCGCACCTCTAAGACACTGCGTACTCTCACCTGGATGGCAGGCGTAGCAGGAGTTTCGATTTGTACTCTCGCCAAGTGTCTGGGTCGCTCCCGGGATGCGTCTTGAAGCATGGGCGTGGTGCATCGCTTCGGTAAGTGGCTCTATGCCGCTGATCCCTGTTCCAGGCAGTGCGTTGGAGCTGTGGCACGCAGCGCAAAGGATCGGCGTACCCGCTTTAGCCGTCGCTGCAAGTCCCGCGTTGTCATAGTTGTAGCCTTTGGCTTTAAGTGAGGCGTTATTGTCTTTGACGGCATTTGGATGGAGCTTGTCATGTTTTATGAGCACATCCATGCGTACATTGGAGCTGTCTGTGTTATGACACTTCGCACAGCTCATCTCACTGCTGACGGCAAGTGTCGTTACAGTTTGCGCCAGCACCTTTCCGTTTTTGTTCTTGGCAACCACTTTGACAAGCGGATACTCATCGGCATTGCCCCCATCATCTATAGGGATCGTCGGGATCCCTTCGGCTACATAGAGGTTGTAAGAGGAGTTGTAGTCCATTGGCTGCGGCACACTGCTTTGTGTTTTTTTACCCTTTAAGCCTACATCGTTTTGGAGTGTTACACCAGGAAAGAGTTTACCTGCATACTGCCAAAAGTTACTTTTGTCGCTGCTGGAAGTATTGATGCTGCCATCACTCTTGTCAAGCGCCTCGTAAGTGATGCTCACCCCCTCGTTCACGATACGCGGCGATCTGCCTTTTACTATAAGCTGGGCTTTGAGCGTGTTGTAAGGTGGAAGAAGCGAAAATACCCCGTAATCCTTATCCATACAGTGCATACCAAGCTCACCCCAGGCAAAAAGTGCGAACTTGGTTTTGTTAAAGTCGAAGCTGTAAGCATCTTTATAAGAGTTTATTGTTGATGGGGGCGGGATATTTTCATCCCCGCCGCTTTTCCCTCCTCCACATCCGGCACTCATAAGCGTCATCGCGAATGAGAGCGAAAAGGAAAGGAAAAATGGTATGAGCTTTTTATGATAAAGCGTCATATAGCATCCTTTTTTATTGTCTTGGTTCGCCGAAATCTTGAGTCCAGTATTTGCCGTATTTGTCATCGGCCAGCATAAGGGACATCCCAAGCTCAGTGAAATGCGGATCCATCAGGTTTTTGCAGTGTCCGTCGCTATCGAGCCATCCTTGTATTACATCATCCAAAGTCCGATATCCTTTGGCGATGTTTTCACCTATGTAGTAGAAGTTATAGTTGAAATACTCTATCCGGTCACGCATATAACTCCCGCGGCCAAGATGCTGTGTTTTTGCAACGATGTCGCTGTCGGTGTTTGAGCCCACATGGTGCCACGCATTGCCGTGGACCATATCATAGTTGTAGGTGTATGCTGCTTTGTAGAGTTTGTCATTCCATGTAAGAGCAGGTACGGCATCTTGCATACCATACTCTCCGCAATCTTGCTGGTGTGCTCTTGCATTGTTGACGGCATCGAGAAACGCTTTTTTCTGTTTTTCGGATATCGGAGGAATGACAAATTTTTCATCTTTGTATCCAAGAGTGTCGTTGAGATTTTTTTGTGCAGTCTGTTTGTCCACCGTTACGGTGATATTCTCGTTGTTTTGCAGTTCGTTGATAAAGTCGTTGGAAGGATCGTCAAGTGAAGTCGCATTGTCAAATCGGTGATCTTTGAGTTTTTCGACATCGATATAGGCGCTGCTTGCATGGTTGTCGCAGTTTTGAAGCAAAATGGCGATATTTGTCGCTTTTGTGCTTGGTGCTGCAGGCGAGCCTCCGCCAAGCGTATAAGGTGTTATAAGTTTTTTCGCTTGGACACGCCCGAGGTAGAGATCACCGAGATAGAAGGCTATATATTCATTTTTTTTATACTGGAACTGTCCCTTTTCATCGGTGTAGCCGTTTTGGGTTTTTGTTTTATATCTGAGCCCTTTGACGGGAGCGTCGACGAAAGTCCCTGTGAGGAGAGTTTCAGGTTCATACTTGATGAAGTTGGATCCATCATCGCTTCCGCTATCGCCTCCACAGCCAACAAGCAAGAGTGTGATTGCAAATAAAAGAAAGAATCTCGGTGAGATCTTGAGAGAGTTTTTCACTACGCTGCTCCTTTGCGTATAGATTTGTTCGGTCAAGGAGAAGCAAGAAGAAGGGAGTTGCAAAAGAGGCAACCGGCTATCTGTCCCTACTCGATTTGTACGTATGCTTTGTGATTTTTTTTTACACAGCATATCAAGTAGAGACAGACCCTTGGCTTTCCGTCCCCGCTTCGCAGCGGGTTTGGCTTTTTCTCCTTTTTTATCCTGCGGATTTTAAAGATATATTCTCTCGTTCATTCGGTTTCTAAAATTATAGAATAAAAAACTAAATTCGCCAAAAAAATCAAAGTCTTTTCAGCTTTGCTATCTCATCACGAAGCCTGGCTGCTTCTTCGAAGTTGAGCTCTTTGGCGGCCTGCTTCATCTTCAGTGTCAGCTCCTTGATGATCGCTTTTTTTTCACTTTTTGGGATCTTCTCCAGCTTCTCTTTTTTGGAGTAGATGCCGCCGTGATCTTCGAGTTTGAGATTCTCATCAAGCGCTCTTTTGGTCGTTTGCGGGGTGATGCCGTGCTTTTTGTTGTAGGCTTCCTGCAAGGCTCGGCGTTCGTTGGTGATGTCGATTGCCTCTTTTATCGAATTTGTTATCTTATCGCCGTAGAGGATAACATGACCGTTTACATTTCTCGCTGCTCGCCCGATGGTTTGGATGAGTGCGGTTTTACTGCGTAAAAAGCCCTCTTTGTCCGCATCGAGGATACCGACTAAGCTTACTTCAGGCAGGTCGAGCCCTTCACGCAGCAGGTTGATACCTATGAGTACATCGAACTCCCCTAGACGCAAAGATCGGATGATCTGGTTCCGTTCGATCGTGTCGATGTCGGAGTGCATATACTGTACCTTGATGCCAAGATCGGCGAGGTACTGTGTAAGCGCCTCCGCCATCTTCTTTGTCAGCACGGTTATAAGGACTTTTTCGCCTTTTTCTATCGTCTTTTTGATCTCGTCGTGGATATCTTCGACCTGATTTTTGATAGGGCGTACCTCGACGATCGGATCAAGTAGTCCGGTAGGGCGTATGATCTGCTTGGCTACCGTAGCACTGAGGTTGAGTTCGTACTCGTTAGGAGTGGCCGAGACAAAGAGGTAGTGGGGTGCCTTGACGATATACTCTTCAAGCTTGAGCGGTCGGTTGTCAAGTGCGGATGGAAGGCGGAAACCATACTCAACCAGCACCTCTTTTCTGGCTCTGTCTCCCGCATACATCCCACGAAACTGCGGTAGACTCACATGGCTCTCATCGACGATGACAAGGTAGTCTTTGTGATGCAGCTCGAAGTAGTCAAGCAGGGTATAGGGTGCTTCACCGGGCTTTTTGCCCGTAAGATGACGTGAGTAGTTCTCGATCCCCTTACAGCTTCCCGTAGTCTCAAGCATCTCCAGATCAAACTCCACTCGCTGCTTGAGCCGCTGATACTCGACCAGTTTCCCCTCTTTTTGGAAGTAGTCGAGTCTTTCTGCCAGCTCCTTTTCTATGGAGTCGATGGCACGAGCAAGACGGCTTTTTGTGACGGTGAAGTTACTCGTAGAGAAGATCGTGAACTTCTTGTGTTCCTCTATCTTTTTATTTTCCAGCACATCGAAGGTATAGATCGCTTCGATCTCGTCACCGAAAAACTCGATGCGGATCGCTTCGCCTTCCATATAAACCGGATAAACATCGACTGTTTCCCCATTGACACGGATGTTTCCGCTGTCGAAAAAGGCATCGTTTCTGGTATAGCCCATATCGACCAAGCGAAGCAGCAGCTCTCTTTGACTTATCTCGTCACCGACCTCCAAAGCCTGTACCATGCTCTCGAACTCTTCGGGGTCTCCCAAGCCGTAATTGGCTGAAACCGAAGCGATCACGATCACATCGTCGTAACTGAGCAGGTTCGCCGTCGCGCTCAGCCGCAGCCGCTCCAGCTCGTCGTTGATAGAGCTGTCCTTTTCGATAAAGAGATCCTGCCGTGGGATGTAGGCTTCTGGCTGATAATAATCATAATACGATACAAAATACTCTACATGGTTGTTTGGAAAAAACTGCCGAAACTCACTGTAGAGCTGTGCGGCAAGCGTTTTGTTGTGGGTCATAATGATCGTCGGTCGCCCCACTTTCTCGATAACCCGCGCCATCGTATGGGTTTTTCCACTGCCGGTTACCCCTTCGAGTGTCTGGTAACGGTTACCCTCCAAGATGCTTTTACTGAGTTTTTCTATCGCTTGTGGCTGATCGCCTGCCGGCTCATAAGGTGAAACTACTTGAAAATTCGCTTTTTTCTTCATAGGTGGAATTATAGCCAAATGGGTGTTTTTTAGAGAAATGGTCGCGGGGATGTGCTTGAAAATCAGCATAATTTCATGGAGAGAAAAAGGAACGATGAGTGATTTTATCGATAAATATTATCAGTTTGGGGCAATGATTCAAAACAACTTTGCTTCAACAGTATCACGTAAAACCCGATAAAAAAGCTGGAACTCTCTTTTCGAGATAATATGTCGGTTCAAAGAGTGTTCCGTCAATAAACCCTACATGCCCGCCTCGTTCATGTAATTCATAAGTGACTGTGTCGGAGAGCTCTTTGGATGTTGGTAGAGCTTCTTGCGGGACAAAAGGGTCATCTTTTGCATGGATCAAAAGGGTAGGTGTGGTGATCTTGTGTAAAAAAGGTTTCGAGCTTGCTTTTTTATAGTATTCCTCTACTGAAGCGAAGCCATGTGCTGGTGCGGTGTATGCGGCATCGAACTTATAAAAAGTGTTTAAAGTGTCTATATGTTCCTTTTTGAGTGGTGTGTAGGGAGTCATATCGAAGCGTTCAAATTTTTGATGCAGCATTTTCTTGAGATCTTTGAGAATATAGGCCTGATAAACCTTGGAAAATCCTCTGTTGAGTTGGAGCGCACACAATTCAAGATCAAAGGGCGAGGAGATGGCTGTCGCAGCGCTAAAAGGCGTATTTGTTCCTGTCTCGCCAAGGAGCTTGAGCAGCAGGTTCGCTCCCAAAGAGAAGCCTATGCCAAAGAGTCGTGTATCTGGATAGCTGAGCGACAAAGCTTCCAGCACTTCGAGTGCGTCATCCGTTTTGCCGCTGTGGTAGGAGAGTGGAGTGTCGTTCATCACACCGGAGGAGCTGCGATAGTGCATAACGACTGAGTTGATCCCCTCTTTTGATAGTGCATGCATCATCCCATAGATATAGGGAGAAGCATACGAACCACCAAGACCATGGAACAAAATGGCAAGCGGTGTGCCGTCTCGATGAGGTTCAAACCAGTAAAGCTCGAGAAAATCATTGTCAGAAAGCCTGAAGCGTTCTATAGTATAGTTATGTTTTGCTTTTTTTCTAAAAAATGTACTATAGACTGTCTGGATATGTCTGTTTTTCAAAATGCCTTTTGGTTCGAATGCTTCAGTATTCATGAAGACGATTATAGCGTTTCTGTGAGAGATTTTAAAATTTTATGAAACAAATTATGCCTTTTTGTATAATATCGAAAATATTTCAGAGGTGTAGGGTCTTGTTCGTAGAGAAAAAACTCATTATTTTTGACTTTGATGGCACGCTTATCGACAGTGTCCCGGATCTGGCAGCCGCTGTCAATTATATGCTCAAAACTCTCGGTTACAAAGAGCAAAAAGAGAGTGTAGTCCGTGAGTGGATAGGCAACGGTGCTAAGATGCTTGTGCGTCGTGCATTGATTCACACTGGATCAGATAAGAGCCTTAGTGATGAGCTCCTCCAAGAAGCGCTTGCACTCTTTCTTACCTACTATAAAGAGCATATGTGTGATGCGACCTACCTTTACCCAAATGCGAAAGAGACTTTGAACATCCTCAAACGGCACGGAAAAAAAACAGCTATAGTCACCAACAAACCAAGCGCTTTTGTCGCACCGATTTTAGAGAAGCTGGGTATTGTACATCTTGTTGACTTCTATCTTGGTGCCGAGGATGCCAAGCAGAAAAAACCGCATCCGGCTCCACTTCTGAAGGCATGCAAACAAGCAGGAGTAGAAGTGGAAGAAGCGCTGATGGTAGGGGATTCGAAAAACGATATAGAGGCTGCCAAAGCGTGCGGTATGCAAAGCATCGCAGTGAGTTACGGCTACAACTACGGAGAGGGTGCCGCTTCTTTGGGAGCGGATAAAACGGTAGAGGATCTCAAAGAGATCGTACATCTGCTGGGGATACGACCTCGTGTTGCAGTTGTAGGAGGCGGAGTTGCAGGCAGCAGTGTGGCACTGCATCTTGGAGAGCTGGGAGCGGATGTGGCGCTTTTTGAGCGAAAAAGCTCTCTTGTTGACGGGCCGCCTATGTGTCATCTTCATGCCGGGGGTAATCTGTATCGGGAGATATCGGACGATCAGTGTTTACAGCTTTTGAGAGAATCGATAGAGCTTGTACGCTTCTATCCACAGGGGATCGATTATAGACCTACGATTATCGCTATTCCTACCTATGATGATGTGAGCGTGGAAGATCTGTTACCACGTTTGCATTTGCTGCAGCGAGAATATGCACGCCTTGTAGAAACAGATGAACGAAACAGGGTACTCGGAGAGCCCAAGGAGTACTTCGAGTTTTTTGACAAAGAGGAGATAGAGGCACTCGCAAGGCAAGAACCAACAAACGATCCAAAGAGCTCAAAAGAGTGGCTGATCCCCTTTGCCAAAGAGACAGATCTCTCAAAGATAAAATTCCCCGTTCTTTTCGTTCGGGAGTTCGGGCTCAATGTCTTTCGCATCGCCGCGTCAGCGACACTCCTTATAAAGCGACTGCCAAACGTTTCACTGCATTTGCAAAGTGAAGTGATCGATGTGAGTGAAAATGAGAGCGGCTTTTTGGTTCGTTATCTCCAAGACGGCAAAGAGAAAGAGGAGTCTTTTGACTACCTTGTCAATGCCGCAGGTTTTCAAAGTGGACATATCGATGATATGCTGGGGTATAAGCGGGAGCGTTTTGTCGAATTCAAGGCGGCTTACGTTACAAAATGGAGAGAAGATAACTACAAATGGCCGGAGGTGATCTTTCATGGCAGACGCGGTACGCCGCAGGGGATGGCACAGTTCACACCGTATGTGGGAGGCCATTTTCAACTGCACGGTATGACAAAGGATATTACGCTTTTTGAAAAGGGACTGGTTAAAAGCTCTCCTCTCTCTGCACAACCCAAGCTTGATGCAAAATTTAAACAAAATCTACACCGGATGGAGCCAAGAGCCGCTTCACAAACGTACACAAAGAGCTATCACACACCTTGCACGCTTTATCCCCGCTTTCAAAGAGGCAAAAGTGGCCGCCCAGCCGCTTTATGGGGCACAGCAGATCCCGGGACGTGACGATACTTTGCGAGCGGCAGATTTTTCAGTTGAGGGCAGGCGTTATGCGCGTTGTGAGATCGTCAAGGCATCATCGGTGCTTTCAATGGCGGATGCCATAACCAAACAGCTTGAAGATATTGGATTTTTCAAAGAGGAGCGTGTGGGTCAGCGCTTTGATCATGGTAAACTCGATCCACATGATGTGGAGAAGTTGGCCAAGTCGTTTGCTACCCAGCGAGGCTACCCGGAGGAGTTGGCCTTGCTGACAAGGCCGAGTTAGACTATCTCGCAAAATCTTTTTGCGCTACTTTGAGTGCCTGCTTAAATGTCATGATTTTACCCCCCTTGAGATGTTGGAACTCTCTGGCATCGGAGATGTTGGCAAAGGCGTACTTACTTATGCGGCTCATCGTTCCTTTGACTTTGCTGCCGACGACGTAGTAGGCTTTGGTGGCATCGATCCATTTGAGGCTTTTGGCATCGACGACTTTGATGTCACTGATTTTCGCACCGCTGTTTATCACCTCTGCAAGGCAGTGAAGCGAGCAGAACTCTTTTTGTTTACCATCGACTTTGGCTGCATGGTTGGTTCTGTAGAACATAACCAGATCCATCCCACAGTTGCTGCAGTATCGAGCTTCTTTTCCGGTTTGGAGAATCTTCGCTTTGGAAGGCGGCACGCTTTGAAACATAAATGCACTGGCGAGTGTGGTGAAAACAGCAAGAAGAAAGAGAACCTTCCTCATTTTCGATCCTTTTTTTGAATTGTTCGTAAATTTTATAGAGATTTCATTACAATATCGTTAATGAAAACGAAAATAAAAAAATATCTTAAAGAGGCTTTTCTTTTTTTTGTGCTGTTTGGTGTAATGAGTATGCTTGTTTCTTTTTACAGGACAAGCAATATGCATATCTCGAATGCAGTGTGTCACAAGGGCGGAGAAATAGTTTACTTCTGGGGTGCTTGGTGTCCCGTATGCAAGATGACTTCATCAAATGTTGAGCGTATATCCAAAAGATTTGACGTACTTGGCATTGCGGTTCGTTCCGGGAATGATACCGAAGTGCGGAGATATATGCAGGAGCATCATCTTCATTTTAAAAATCTCAATGACGAAAAAGGAGTGATGGCCCGGCAATACGGTGTCAATGTATTTCCGACCCTTGTATTTTGCAAAGACGGAAAGATCAAGATGAGCGAAACGGGATATATGAGTACGTTGGGACTATGGCTGCGTTCCTGGCTGATTGGATTGTAGCAACAAAGGCAAAAGAGGTTTATAATATCTTTGTCAACCATGTACTCAGCCAGTTTTCTTTCTTTTTTTGTTGAGACCGTTTTTGGGACTGTATCTTTTTGAGAGTGGTGCCATAGAGGGCAAGAAACTCGTTTATATGTTTGAAAAGGATATCGATAAGATGCGGATCGAAATGCTTGCCGCTTTGCTCTTTGAAAAACTCAAGCATTTCATTCATATCCCATTCCTCTTTGTAACTGCGTTTGGAGGAGAGAGCGTCAAAAACATCCGCAATGGCGACGATACGGGCATATATATGGATCTCTTCCCCTTTGAGACCCTGCGGATAACCGCTACCGTCCCATTTTTCGTGATGCTCTTTTGAGACAATCTTCGCCACTTCAAAAAGTGGCAGTTTCACACCTTCGAGCATGGCCGCTCCCAGAGTAGGATGTTTTTTGATCTCTTCGAATTCTTTTTTTGTAAGTTTCTCTTTTTTATGGAGGATGTAGTCTTTGATCCCTATTTTGCCGATATCGTGAAGATAGGATGCATATTTGAGTGTTTCGGCCTCTTTATCCTCCATACCGTAATGTTTGGCGAGCAGATAGGTGATCTCCGCCACTCTGCGTACATGTTGGTGTGTTTCGACGGAGTGTCCTTCCGCTATACCGCCAAGCATTCGCATAAGATGGATTTGTGCTTCTAACATCTCCTGTGTTCGTTTTTTGACTTCATCTTCGAGCCCTTTTTCGTAATGGCGAATCTTCAAAGCTGCTTTGACGCGTGCCAGCAGCTCCTCTTTGAAATAGGGTTTACGAATATAGTCGATTCCTCCTACGTTGAAAGCTTTTGTCAAAATGTTTTCCTCACTGCTTGCAGTGAGGAAAATTACAGGGATATTGGATGTTTCAGGATCGATTTTAAGATAGCGACACACCTCGATTCCACTGATGTCCGGCATCATGATATCAAGCAGGATCAGTCCGAAATCTTGTGTACGGACTATTTTAAGTGCTTCGTATCCATTTGTTGCACTTGTCACTTCATAGCCTTCCTGTTTGAGGATGTTCGTGAGTATCTTGATGTTTTCTATGACATCATCGACGATCAGAATATGTGCTTTATTTGTCGACAAATCGATCCTTTAATATTTTAATATTTGAGATGTTATTTTCCGATGATATTATTATAATGTGATTTTTTAAAAAAAAGATTATAGTAGCGTTAAACTTATGCTACAGGCTGCAATTTGTTTCATTACTCAAGATGCAAGGAGAGATTTTGCAAGAAGAGCAGGATTTATGCTAAAATATATCCATTCAAATCCGAACGAAAACGGAGTATAGAGGAAAATGAACGTGTTGGAAAAACTGGGCAGTAAAATCGATGAACTATTGAGCAGGATCGGTGCTTTGAAAGAAGAAAATGAGATGCTAAGACAGGAACTTGTCAATGCGAAAGCCCAGTGCGAAATAAAAACAACGGAGATCCAAAAACTTCAGGAACTCAATGCTCGAAAAGAGCGTGAGATTGAGGAGATCGTTGCCAAAATCGAGTCAATGATAGGCTGATATGCAGTATATACTCTGTGTCAATAACCGTTACTTTAAAATCGATATCGTAGATGCCGATTTTTTAGAATTTCTCGAAGAAAACAGTCGTAAAGATTTCGAAAGTGAGTGTGTGAACGAAAAAGAGCTGCTT
>JALUFE010000076.1 GCA_027052175.1 Helicobacteraceae bacterium
TTGACTCATTCTTTTGTATTTTACTTCTCTTGGCATTGTTGACTCCTTGGAATCTTTTGCTTCAATTTCAGCAACTTTTATTCCATTCGGTCAGTGCCGGCATTTGTTTTGCTATAATGGAACGATGAAAAAGTCGTTAGAACGTATTTTTCTCGGTATCGTCCTCTTTGCATCGGCAATTTTGGGCTACAACTACTATAGTGAATACCGATTCGAAGAGAATTTCGACAAAAGGTATCTGCCTCCTTTACATAAAAAAGAGCAGGAAATTTTGCGAAATATGCAGCGCTCCTTTGGATATACCGTGCGATTTCCAATCGTTATCACGGAGAAGATACCCGGACGCATCTACGGATTTGCGACATTCAACAAGAAAGGGCACGTCGTTATCTATCTTAACAAACGTGTCTTTAAAGAGAGTTTCGACTACATTCTCGATGATGTACTCGCACATGAGTATGCCCACGCACTGCTGTTGAGTCGTGGCTATATCAATGATGCAGAGGGTGGGCATACACCTTTGTGGCAGCGAACTTGCAAAGCCCTTGGCGGACTACACTGTGAACGCTATGTAGACAGAGACGACGTAGTAAGCAGAAAATTGCGAAAAATTTTAGGAGAATAAAATGGAATTACAATATGTTGGACCAAAACCCATTATAGATCAACACGGAATCGATTTTGACAAAAGCGAACCGGACAGATACATCTTTATCCATGCAGTTTTGGAACTTATAGAAAGCATCGAAGCGTGTTACGACAACAGTTGCAAGGGTATTATCGATATAACCGAATACACTCACAAGCACGTAAGCGGCGCTCAGCTTGTAGAATTTGCAAAAAAGCATTGTAGCGAGCAGATCGAAGAGATCATAATAGAAAAAGAGCTGCGACTCGACACGCTCATCTCAGAATACAAACAGCACGTCCACGACAACGATCTGCTACAAATCGAAGACAAAGAAGCTTGGCTTGGCAACATCGATATTATGGAAGGATACTACAAACAATTTGTCCAAAACGAAGTGGTTTACGAGTGCCTGCTTGATATACTCGCACAAAACCTTTACCAAAAAAGGATCAAAGAGATCATCTTCGATCTTGGCAACAATTACGGATTTGTCTTCACTTATCTGCAAAATGTTCTAAGCGAACATAAACCGCCACTCGATGCCGAGATGCAAATAGAGGTAAGAGAGGGTCATACCGTAGGTCATTTCTATATCCGTCATCCCCAAAAGGCAAATATCTAACCCCTTTGAATCTCCATCAGCTCTATGAGCTTGGCGACGCTCTCTTCAAAAGCTGCGATCTCTCCGGCATCTTGCATGAGGAACGCCTCCATCGCCTCTTTTTTCTCTATCGCCTCATCGAGCTCCACATCGCTTCCTTTTATATAGGCGCCTATACGAATAAGCATCTCATTCTCCTTGAGCAGTGTATAAAGACGTCTAAACTTCCTCGCCGCCAAGGCATGCTCTTTTGAAATGATGTCGTTCATCACCCGTGAAGCGGAGTTTAAAATATGTACCGGCGGGTAGATTCCAAAGTCCGTCAGCTCCCTTGAGAGGACAATGTGCCCGTCAAGGATAGAACGGGACTGATCGGCGATGGGATCACTCATGTCATCTCCCTCGATCAGGACGGTGAAAAAGGCGGTAATGCTGCCTTTGCCTTCCTCTTTACCGGCACGCTCCATCAGCTGTGGCAGTAGAGTGAGCGAACTCGGCGGATACCCTTTGGAAGTGGGCGGCTCACCAAGAGCGAGTCCTATCTCACGCTGCGCCATTGCAAAACGGGTGACGGAGTCCATGATAAAAAGCACGTCTCTACCTCGCTCCTTAAAATACTCCGCCACGCTCATCGCACTGAAAGCTCCATATTTTCGCATCAAAGGACTGTCGTCACTCGTCGCTACGACAATGACCGTATTCGTCAAATCGCCTCCGAGATTTTTTTCGACAAATTCGGGCACTTCACGCCCCCGCTCCCCAATAAGAGCTACCACCTTGATTGGTGCTTCGCTACCGCGAACGATCATTCCCATCAGCGTCGATTTGCCAACCCCGCTGCCGGCGAATATTCCGAGTTTCTGCCCTTTTCCGCAGGTAAGCAGACCGTCGATACTTTTCACACCGACGGAAAAAACTTCATCGATCATCCCACGTTTCATAGCCTCTATAGGAGGTTTGATGATAGGCTGTTGCGAAGTGGTCTCTATGTTCCCTTTCCCGTCTACAGGACGCATAAAAGGATCGACGACTCTACCAAGGAGCGCTTCACCTACGGGGATGTTGAGCCCACTTTGGTCCATAAAGACCCGATCACCCGTCCTCAGCCCCTCGACAAAACTAAAAGGAGTGATGTAAAATTCGCGTCCCACCAACTCCGTTACCATGCCTATCGTCTCAAGCTCGTTTTCCTCGGAAACTATACGCACCATGTCGCCGATGCCAACTTTCAATCCGGTGGCTATGATAACGGTGGCATTGATTTGAGTCACTTCTCCAAATGCAATCGAAAGCTTCTCTTTGGAAAGTTTTTCGGAAATTTTTGAGAGACTAATATCTCGCTCCTGTAGGAGAGTTGATAAGGGAAAAAAACTCAGCCCGAGTTTTCTCATCCTTTTTGAAAAGTCCTCGCAAAGCCGAAGAGGTAGTGGTGGAATTGATCTTCTCCACCCCCCGCATCTCCATACACATATGACGTGCCTGAATGACAACGCCTACCCCTTTTGGATCGATCGTTTCCATGATCGCATCGGCTATCTGTTCGGTGAGCTGCTCCTGAATCTGCATGCGTCTGGCGAAGACATCGACCACCCGCGGAATTTTCGAAAGGCCGACAACCTTGCCGTCGGGAATATAAGCTACATGTGCCCGCCCGATGATAGGGAGAAGATGGTGTTCACAGGTAGAATAAAACTCTATATCCTTTATAAGTACCATTTCGTCGTTACTGCTTGTAAAAAGTGCGGATTTCAGTATCTCCTCGGCATTTTGCTTATAACCGCCAAAGATGAACTCATACGCCTTTTTGACTCTTTTTGGTGTATCCAAGAGTCCCTCTCTCTCCGGATCCTCGCCTATATGGCGCATCATCACTTTTACCGCTTCTTCAAACTCTATATCATTCATCTTTTTCCAATCAATCTGCTATGCTATTTGTTTGTAAAAGGATACTCTCTCGTTGCTTTAAATTTAATATAATACCAACAAGAATAAAATCAAGGCATAGCATCTATGAAACTTTGGATTACACTGCTTCTGAGCACTTTACTTTTTGGACGTTCCATACCGCAGGGATACATCTCTCCTATTCCTTTGGATGTCTTGACAAAACCGGAAGAGAGAGTACATTTCGGCTCGCTTTTATTTGACGACGGTATAGCGACGCCGGATTCAAAACAAAAGATAGCAAATGAACTTTCGTACATACAAATAAGTAACATATACTTCAACAACTATGAAGCCGTCTGGCTTGAGATTCTCAAAAGAGAACTTGTCAAACTCGGAATAACACCAAACAAAACGTTCGCCATTACGGCTTCTTCCATCACATCAAAAATGCTCTGGCCAGAACTCGATCCGGGAGCTGTCTATACCGTCGGAGTGATAGATCTCGGCAAAACTCCAATGACGCTGCAACTGCCTGACAACTTTGACTATGCGCTTCTGCTCGATCATTTCGGCAATGAAATTGCCTCTTTGGATGCAAATGGCAGCTATCTTCTCTACGGTCCCGATGAAGACTTCGTCCCCTCTACCAAACTGCTGCGTATAAACGACGAAGACAAGGAGTTTCAAACTCTCCAAAGCGACACCTATACGAACTTCCTGTTTATCCGAATGCCACGAGATGCGAATATAAGCGCTTTTCAATCACGACTGCATGCCACCCCGCTACAACAAAATGCGAGCTTATCAAATGAATTCATAGATATCTCTGCTTTGGAAAGCATCGTTCTACTGCCAAAAAGTGCACGTTTTTTCAAACTGCTCGATACCGTCGCTCAAGACGATGTACTCCCAGCACCCAAGACAAAGGAGCTCGCTGCGGTGGGGATCGTTAAAAACAGAGCTTTTCAGCCCGATCTGCGAAAAAGAGCGCTTCTGCAGGATGCGGCACACACTGCGGGCATCATTTTACAAAACACTCCCGCTTTGTATCATCTTAAAGCTCTTTCCAATCCAAAGAGAAAAGATACTGCCGTCATTACTCTCATTGTCGATGATAAAAACACCACGCTTTCGGGTTCAAACAGCTATCTTCTGCATATGCCGGCCAATATAGCGGCACAAAACTGGAGCGTCACGCTTTACGATACACAAACAACTTCGATGCTGCAAAATCCACTCCAGCTACACCCATACATTCTTGGCAGCGACAAAGAACTTCTCTATAACGCCGATGGAAGCATCGATCTGCATTTTGCACCGCAAACGGAAAATGATGCCCTCCAAGCCAATACGATCAAAACGGTTCCAGGCAAAAATTTTTTCGCAATTGTCCGCTTTTACAAACCGCGGATGGATGAAAAAGGACTTGATCTATCACTTCAAAAACTTGAGAGCAACATTTCAAAAAGAGAGCCGGATGAAGATATTTCCGTTTTTTAGCTTGAAGTGAATTTTTTTATGGTATAATTTCATTTCAAAAATTTTACAGAAAGTGGGTGATGTGAATGCCTGGTATTATCGTAAGACCAGACGACAGTTTTGAAGCTGCGTACAGACGTTTCAAGAAACAAGTGGATCGTAACCTCATCGTTACGGAAGCGAGAGCTCGAAGATTCCACGAGACTGAAACTGAAAAACGCAAGAAGTTCAAAATTGCGGCTCGCAAGAAGATGCTCAAGCGTCTTTATATGATGCGACGCTACGAATCACGACTCTAAGTATAAGCCTTCGGGCTTGTACCCTTCTAACTTTTACTCCATTCAAAATCGCAAACCGCTTCCCACAATGAGCTGATAATCACTTTTAAGAGGTGTTATACCACCTGCGGACTGGGGAGAGTCTATATAATCCCAAATGAAACTCGTATTGATAAAAATCCGATCCTCGATGATATCGTTCTCAAGCGTAACATCGGTATGATGTTTGTATCGACCCGATTTTTTCTGTGTCAATGTCAGCTGATAGTTTATTTTCATTTTATTGAGATGATTGAATTTATATTCATATTTTGTATATGCTTCAAATGAGAGGGACGTTTCATACGGCTTCGCCTCATCACTGGCAAAGTAGCGCGTATAGAGATACGCCGGACCTGCGGCGACATCCCATTTCACTTTCTCGACATCGAAAACCGTATATCCTACTCCAAAACCGAATGTATACTGTTTGTCGATATTCTGGAACTTGTTGTTGTAAAATTCGGCTACAACCGGAGTGAAAAAGAGCTTTTTCGTATAAAAGAGGTCATATTTGACATTGAGACGGTTGTCGTTTGCCGTCGTTTGGCCTGCCGCTTTGTTGAAGCGTCCCAAATAATCCATGCTAAATCGACTCTTGGGCGTTCTGCGTTCCAGACTCTCTTTGAAGACGACATCTTCCTGCTCGATATTTCCTTTCCTGAAATCGATGTTTAAAGAGAAATCTCCGACCCATTTTCGCGACTCTCTCTCCTCTGCCGAAGTGATGGAAATAATCATATCCTTGTTAAATGTATACGTATGATCGCCGCTGATAATCGTGATTTTGTCATCTTTATAACGTATGACTCCTTTGAAAATCGCGACGTTATCTATGTTCACCTGCATAGGGGCGTATGTTTTTATCTCGACGATATCTTTGAACTTGAATCTGTAAATACCGAACTCTTTACTGTCGAATTCGAGCTCTTTTTCATACAAAGAGCGCACATGGCCTATCAGCCAGTCTCCATATTTTGTTCTTATCCAGTCAAACCCCGCCCTTGGTGAAGGTGCAAAAGTCTTCTTTTTGAGTAGTTTGGTTACATTGACAGTTCCGTTTTCATCGATCGATTCGACGACATCTTTTATTTTGAGATGTTTTTTTTCTTTATCGAAACGATTGGCTTTTTCGCTTAATTCCTCTTTGGAAAGTCCCGAGGTATCTTCGACAACGATCGGTTCGTTTTCATTGGAGTTCGCCTCCACGGAAGCCGTTTTGTTTATCTCCTTGCGCCCTGTAGATTCTTGGGAGCCGCTTCTTTTTGTGTCGTCCAACTTGCTGCTTTGCAGATCAAGGCTCTCTCCAAAAAGCGCACCAGTAATGAAAAAAGCGAAAAAAACACTAAATTTTACCATAGAGCTCATTGTAGAGTTCAAGGGCATACCGATCACTCATTCCAGCAATAAAATCTGCTACGACACGGTGTTTCGCTCTCTTTGACAGTTGCCTGTAATAATAGGAAGAAAGCATAGCGGGCTCCTCCATCAAAGCTTCGTAAAGTCCTTCTACAGCCTTCGACCCCGCATACATCTTACGGACGATACGATGATGTTTGTAGAGCTTTTGCATCAGCACTTTTTTGAGCTTTTTGATCTGCGTCTCAAGCGCTTTGTCGAACCCGATCGGAATCTCGACAGAAGCCGGCAAAGCTGCACACAGTACTTGAGTGTTCTCTACACGCTCTTTGGAAAACTCCAAAAGTGCATAGACGAGATGATTAATCAAATGGGAACTGAAACGATAACGAAACATCTCGTGTTCGTTCATCTCTATCCCTTCAGAGCGTACCTTCTCCAAAATCGTCACTACAAGGTCACTCTCTTGCAAATCTTCAAATGTAATAAGTCCGGAGTTAATACCGTCGTCGATATCATGACTGATGTAGGCTATCTCATCCGCACGATCGACGATCATCGCTTCGATGCTTGGATGTGTCGCGAGATCGAATGTTTCATCAATCCATTTTGGCAGAAAGCTTTTTTTGTAGGGATAGGAGTGCTTGAGTATCCCCTCCAGTGTAGCGAAGGTGAGGTTGAGCCCATCAAAGTTTTTATAGCGTTTTTCAAGCAGTGAAACGACACGAAAGCTCTGAAAATTGTGCTCGAAACCGTTTGTAAAACCGTCCCTCTTGAGACATTCGTCAAGTTTGTCGCCACCTATGTGTCCAAAGGGAGTATGGCCCAGATCATGTGCAAGTGCTATCGCTTCCGCGAGAGACTCTCGAAGTCCAAGAGATCCCGCGATGCTGCGTGCAATTTGAGCGACCTCTATGGAATGAGTGAGGCGCGTGCGGAAAAAATCTCCCTCATGGTTTAAAAAAACCTGCGTCTTGTACTCAAGCTTACGAAAACTTCCACTGTGAATGATTCGATCACGGTCACGGGCAAACGGATCGCGAAAGTCGTCATGATGCTCATAAAAGCGCTCGTCACACCGCATCACGCTTTTTTCAAAAACTCCGCTTTGAGGTAAATTTTCGTACCGTTCACACGCCCTTCGATATGCCCTTCTACATCTTGAGGAATGGAAATATTCCGTACGGTCGTTCCTCGTTTTGCCGTAAATCCGGCTCCTTTGACATCGAGGTCTTTGAGTATAACGACATTGTCCCCCGCTTTGAGTTCGACGCCGTTGGCGTCTTTGACGACTACTTTGTTTGCTTCGGCACTTTGGAGCGCATCCACAAGCTTTTGTTCCTCCTCTTCGAGGTACATCATATCTGTCATGTCGCTTCTTCCCAGCTTGCTCCACAACAGGTAACTAAGTACTTTCACATCCGGATTTTCGCTCCACATAGAGTCATTCAGACAATTGAAGTGGGTCTCATCAAGGTCACCACTCTCGATCTGCTCTTTGCAGGTCTCACACAGCATCACACTGTGCTCGGGTGCAAATTCATACGCCTCTACATTCTCACTGCTTCCACAAAGTTCACAATTCACTATTTTTTCTCCTTATCTTGAAATTGAATGGCATCATCGATGTCGGGTTTTTGTTTTTTATGTTTGAAAAAGGCTTTCTCCGCCTCTTTTTCATTATACTTGCGGCACTCCTCGGGAATGTTTTGCGTATTTGGCTCCGCGGCTATCTGATCGCACATCGTACCGTTTATGGTCAAGTTACCGCATCCGCTTACAAAAAAAAGCGATGCAAATAGAAGTAGATTTCTCATCAGTCCTCTTTTACGATTAGTTTGAGATATTTTTTCGGGGTCGCCGCTTTCATCGCACGTGCCAGCCAGCGAATCTGGAAATAGGCTGCACCGCTGTCACGCAGCGAAAAGTAGTTCTTCAAGCTTCTGAGATTGAACGTCACGACCATATCGACCTTCCAGTTGTCAGTAACGATATGTTTGAAAGCATCGCCAACATTTCGCTTCTTTTTGCCGCTTTGCAGCGCCTCGAAAAGTGCTTCGCTGTTGGCCTGAAACTCGTCAAGCAGCGGCAGTGAACTTTTGGCAACCGCTTTGAGAAAAAAGTCATCGAGCCTTTTTCGCTGAAATTCCAATTTATTGAACATCGTCTCTATTTCGATACGATTGTACGCTTCCTCCGCCGTTACCAGCATATCGAAACCGTTTACCTTCCGAAAGAAAAATTCCTGTGGCTCGACATCTTCCAGACTCGCTACATAGGCATTGATGACACTGCTCATCGTATAACGGGTACTACGTACACTTATGGCCTGCAGACGGTGTCTGGCATGCTCCTGCAACACTCCTCGCGATGTGCCGCGAATCAGGTAACTGAGGTTGGTGTGTTCCAAGATAGAGTGGTGAAAATAGGTCCATGCAAGATCGTCGAGAAGTTTCGAGTCGTCTATGGCGCTGAGCTCCCTGAGGGCTTCTTCTGTTGGCAGTTCATCCTCAAGCGACTGCACAACTTCGTTTTCACTGCTGCAAAAGGAGTCATAGCAGGTGCGTGCAGCCACTTCACTGACACCGATGCCGCTCTCCGCAAGCAGAACTACACTCGGTTTACGATATCGTATGCCCTCAATCGTTTCAAATTCGCTCTCTTGGCTCACACCTGTTTCCTCATCAAAAATTTTCTAATTATACCCTATTTTTCCACACCATCAAGTATGGGAACGAAGTCGCACTCTTCGAGTTCTTCCTTTTCAATGCGCTCTCCATGCTTGTAAAAACGGGTGATAATCTGCTTCTCTTTGATCTGAAGCGGAGCTACGAGCATGCCATCCTCTGCAAGCTGATCAAAAATCCTCTGAGGAATCATCTTTGCAGTGGCGGAAAAAAGAATGCGATCATAGGGAGCGTACTGTATCCAGCCGTTTTGACCGTCATCGGTACGCACATGAACATTTTGATAACCAAGCGCTCTAAAGCGGCTCTTGGCTTCAAGCACCAGCTGCTCTATACGCTCGATCGTAAAAACACCGCGAAAAAGATGACTCAAAACCGCAGCCTGATAGCCGCTGCCGCATCCAATTTCAAGTACTCTGTCGACCCCTATGGGTGCCAGATATTCCGTCATCTTCGCTACCGTCAAAGGAGAGCTGATAAACTGCGCCCCGGCTATGGGCAACGCATCGAGTTTATAGGCGATACGCTCGAAACCTTTGGGTACAAAAAGCTCGCGCGGTGTGGCGGCTATGGCTTCTTTGACTCTTTGTGTCAGCGGAAAAATTTTCTCTATCTCCTCCGCCATTTTCTGCGACCTGCGCAGCTGTAATTCCAAATTCACACTACTCCCCTATCCCGATGTCCATATAGCGGCGCATCTTCTTGATCTCGTTTTTGTCAAACTTTTTGAGTAAAATATCTCGCTTCCCGTTACGCTCGTCGATGCCAAAAGGAGAAACAATGCCGCTTTGGGCATTGCACTCCTCGTTGCGATTGTCGCTGCAGACCACATAACACTCGTTCATAACGGCAAGCGCATTTGTAAGCGTGAGATAGTTCCGCTCTCGTATCTTCCCCCACCAGCTCGGTGCGGCGATGATATCCGCTCCTTCTAACTGCATCCACAGTTTTTTGAAGCGCAGTTCGAAGCAGATCAAAATGCCGAGCTTCACGCCCGCCACCTCAAATATCATGATATCCGTTTCCTCTCCTGCATCGAAGTAGCGATGCTCGTCACCGAACTTGAAAAGCTTCGCTTTTGCCTGTCTTCGAAGTATAGCACCGTCATACAACACATAAGCGAAGTTCTTCGCCCCATCCCCGTCACGCTGCAGTAACGTCAGTATAACCGTTTTGTTTTTGGAGGCTTCTGTAAGTTTTGGTAGTGCGACCTCGGCAAAATCGAGCGCCGCTTCGAAGTTTTCATAGTCATACCCTGTCAGACAGACCTCACCTGCTACCACAAGTGAATTCTCCGGGCACCTGTCAATCAGGTCAAGGAGTCTATGCAGATTGTGGTCATACTCTTTCGTCGTCTCAAACAGAAGCGTACAGAGCTTAGAAATCGTCGTCAAAGCTGAGGCTGCCTTTGGAGTAGTTCGCTACGGTGCCTTCGAAGAAATTGGTCTTCTGGTCGTTGAACTTGGCAAAATCATCCACCCACTTGATAGGGTGTTTGACGTTATACAGCGGCTCGAAACCGACAGCATTGAGTCTTTCGTCGGCAAGGTACTTGATATACTGTTCTATAATCTCGTCGGTAAGACCAAGAATCTGCCCCTGCGTGATATATTTGCCCCACTGGGTCTCAAGCTCGACGGCATTTTTGAACATCTCGATGACCTCGGATTTTAGCTCCTCTGTAAAGAGATCGGGACGCTCTTTTTTGAGGGTATTGATGATGTTTTGAAAAAGTACGAGATGGGTTACCTCGTCACGCTGGATAAAACGGATCATCTGCGCGCTTCCAAGCATTTTACCGCTTCGGGCCAACGTGTAAATGTAGGTAAAGCCACTGTAGAAGTAAATCCCCTCAAGAATCTGGTTGGCAAAACAGGCTTTGACGAAATTATGCTCGGTCGGATCTTTTGCAAGTTCTTCATAGACTCTGGCTATCGCATCGTTCTTGTGCTTGAGCATCATGTCGCGCCGCCACAGTTCATATATCTCTTCGGTATTAGTCGAAATGGAATCCACCATAACCGCATAACTTTGGGAATGGAGCGCTTCCTCGAAGCTTTGACGTACCAAGATAAGGTTGACTTCGGGCGCAGTGACATAGGGGTTGACATTGTCGATAAGGTTGTTTGTCTGGAGCGAATCCATAAAGATAAGCTGCGAAAGCGCTTTGTCGTACGCCGTCTTCTCCGCATCGGTAAGATTTTTGTTATAGTCTACGACATCCCGCGTCATATCGACCTCTTTTGGGAACCATGTGTTGTTGAGCATCATCTCCCACAAATTGTATGCCCACTGATACTTGATATCGTTAAGCTCAAAAATACCCGTTGGATTACCGCCGAAAATCTTACGCTCGTTGGCTGTCTCTTTGGTGTTTGGGTTGTAGATCTGTTTTCTGTGCAGCATAAGCGATTCTCCTGAAAATTCTTTATAAAAAGTTGGGCTCTTTATAAAAAATTCTGTCTGACATTTTAGTGAATTTTAGATTAAATATAGGTATAATTGGAGTAATTTTTTTCATAAGGAAAATCAAACGATGGAATTTAGCGCACCACTCAAAAGCAACTCCACAAAGATCATGCTTCTCGGATCGGGAGAACTCGGCAAAGAGGTCGCCATAGAGGCACAAAGACTCGGTCTTGAAGTCATCGCGATTGACCGCTACCAAAACGCTCCGGCACACCATGTCGCTCACAGAGCACACGTGGTCGATATGCAAAACAAGGAGGCGGTACTTGAGATCGTCCGTCGTGAGAAGCCCGATTTCATTCTACCCGAGATCGAGGCTATCAGCATCGACGCACTCTTCGAAGCTGAAAAAGAGGGCTTTCATGTCATCCCAAACGCAGAAGCGGTCAACAAGACGATGAACCGTAAAAACATTCGCGTCTTTGCCGCCGAGGAGCTGGGGCTAAAAACCAGTCCGTACGTTTTTGTCAAAAGCTATGAGGAGCTTGTCGCAGCCGGCGAAAAGGTCGGATACCCGTGTGTCATCAAGCCCGTTATGAGCTCCTCCGGTCATGGACAGAGCATCGCAAGAAAGCCTGAAGATATGCAAAATTCCTGGGAGATCGCCAAAGAGGCGCGCGGCGATGCGAGTGAATTGATCGTAGAGGGGTTTGTGGACTTCGACTATGAGATCACGATGCTCACAGCTCGAAACGAAAAAGAGACGGTCTTTTGCGAACCTATAGGCCATGAACAGCGAGACGGAGATTATGTCTTCTCCTGGCAGCCGATGCAAATGAGCGAAGTCGCCAAACAAAAAGCGCAAGAAATCGCCAAAACGATCACTGACGGTCTCGGAGGTCGCGGTATCTTTGGAGTGGAGCTCTTCATCAAAGGGGATGAAGTTTACTTCAGTGAAGTCTCCCCTCGCCCGCACGACACCGGAATGGTCACCCTCATCACTCAAAGCCAGAGCGAGTTCGCCCTGCATCTGCGCGCCGTGCTTGGTCTGCCGCTTGGATTTGCCTTCTATGGGGATGGAGCGAGTGCCGCATACAAAGCCGAAAACGAAAGCTACGCTCCCGTAGTCGATGTCAATGAAAGCATCTTCGATGAAAAGAGCTTCGTGCGCGTCTTCTCCAAGCCGGAATCCCATAAAGGGAGAAGAATGGCAGTCGTTTTAGTCTTTGACACGGTGCAAAAGGCACTCTCCAAAGCAAGAGAACTTGTGACGAAAATACAGGACTGCTAAGAAATTCTCTGCAAGGCCTCGATAAGCACTGCAGGTTCTATCTGCTTTACAGCCGCTTCGAGCTTCTCGGCATCCCAAGAGGGATCGACGCGAAGACGTCTTTGCAAAATGATTTCCCCGCTGTCATACTCTTCATCGACAAAATGCGCACTCACGCCGCTCTCCCTCTCACCAGCCGCGAGAACCGCCTCATGAACTTTTCTGCCGTACATTCCCGTTCCCCCGAATTTCGGCAGCAGTGAAGGGTGTGTGTTGACGATGCGACGGGGATAGCGCCTTATAAGCTCTTTTGAAATTTTTTTCATATAACCCGCAAGGATAACGAGATCAATATCATGCTCTTCTAATTTCTCTAAAATAGTCCCTGTCACTCTATGCGGATAGAGTCTTTCGTTGACAACTTCGCAGACAATTCCGTTGGCTTGTGCCCTTTGTATAACAGAAGCGTTTGAATTGTTTGTTATGATGAGTTTTATATTGAAACCGGCTCGCAAAAGTGGTTCCAGCACCGATCCGTTATGAGAAGCAAAAAGTGCAATATTCAATACTTACCTTTTTTTGATAGCATTATACAAAATTTACGAGGACAGAGGATGAAAATAGTTTTACTCGATGCCATAACCTTTGGCGATACGGATTTAAGCGGCTTTGACAAACTCGGAGAAGTGACAATCTACCAAAAAACTCTGCCGCAGGAGACTTTGGAACGTATCAAAGAAACCGATGTGGTTGTAACGAACAAAGTGGTCATTACAAAAGAAGTGATGCAACAATGTCCAAATCTCAAACTCATTGCCATTGCCGCAACAGGTATGAACAATATCGATCTCGATGCAGCACGAAGTCTTGGAATCGAAGTGAGAAACGTTGCAGGCTACTCCACCGCTTCGGTTGTCCAGCATACTTTTGCGATGCTGTTGTATCTGTTAGAGCATTCAAGATACTATGACGATGCGGTCAAAAGCGGCAGCTACTCCAGAAGCGGTGTCTTTACCGACGTGAGTCGTCCGTTTTGGGAAGTAGCAGGCAAAAAGTGGGGAATCATCGGACTTGGAGCAATCGGCAAAGGGGTCGCCGAAGCGGCTTCCGCCTTTGGAGCCGAAATCCTCTACTACTCCACAAGCGGCAAAAACAGCTTCGCGAAGTATAAAAGAGTGGAACTTGACGAACTGCTCCAAGAATGCAGTATCGTTTCCGTCCATGCTCCACTGAACGAACGGACCAAAAATCTGTTAGGGTATGAAAAACTTGTGAAAGTAAAAGAGGGAAGTATTATTCTCAATCTCGGCCGAGGAGGTATCATCGACGAAGCGGCGGCAGCGAAAATCGTCGACGAAAAGGAACTTTATATCGGTTTGGACGTCTTTGAAAAAGAGCCCTTGCCTAAGGACTCTCCTCTTTTACAGGTAGCACACAAAGAGCGTCTCTATCTCACACCGCACATCGCCTGGACAAGCAGGGAAGCCAGAGAAAAACTCATAAAAGGAGTCATCGCCAACATCAAAGAGATATGCTGTTAACACTCTCGCTCTTTGGTGCTTCTTTCCTGGCGGCTACTATCCTCCCTTTTAGCAGTGAAGCAGCGCTCGTCGGTGCACTGCAGGAAGGGCTGTCACCCACTACTGCCCTGCTTGCAGCCTCCAGCGGCAATCTCCTTGCCATCATCCTCAACTACGCACTTGGCTACTTCCTCTATGAAAAGATGCACACCAAGCTCCACACCTCCAAAACAGGCAAAAAAGCCTACAAATGGGGACACAGATACGGCTACTACGCTTTGCTGCTTTCATGGCTACCTATCATTGGTGACCCACTTACGATTGTTGCCGGTTTGGTGCGGCTGAATTTTTGGTATTTTTTGCTGATAGCCGGCAGCTTAAGAGTGCTTCGTTACTATCTGATAATCATAAGCTTTTAAACAAAACCAAGTATAATCACAAAAAACTACTATCAGTGAGTGAAAATGGCAAAAGTTCTTATCATCGGTGCGGGCGGTGCGGCTCTCAGTGCTGCGATAGCGGCAAAACAAAGCGGTGCGGATGTAACGGTCGTGACAAAAGAGTATCCGACACGCTCGCAGACCTGTATGGCACAGGGCGGCATCAACGCGGCTATCGGTGCAGACGACAGTATAGAAGCACATATCGAAGATACACTCAAGTCCGCCAAAGGTCTGGCGGACATGAAAGCGGTAGAATTGATGTGTTCAAAAGCGCCTGAAGCTATTGGCTGGCTGGACTCTATCGGTGTGCCTTTCTCGCGTACTGAAGATGGGCATATTGCACAGCGACGACTAGGTGGTGCATCACACTCAAGAGCCTGTTATGCACAGGATTATACGGGTTTGAAGATACTTCATACACTCTATGACTACGCTAACAAACTGGATATCGAGTTTGTAAACGAGCGTTTTTTGCTTGATCTGTTAGTAGAAAACGGCAGAGCCTACGGTGCACTCTTTTTGAACATCAAAACAGGAGAAGTCGAAGCCATCACTGCTGACAGTGTCATCCTCGCAACCGGCGGTTACTCCAAACTCTACCATAGCCACTCCACCAACTCCAAAGCTGCCACTGGTGATGGCATAGCTGCAGCGGCAAGAGCGGGAGCGAAGCTCTCTAATATGGAGTTCGTGCAGTTTCACCCGACAGCCCTCAAAAGCTCGGCCATTTTGATAAGCGAGAGTGCCAGAGGGGCAGGCGGGAAACTGCTTAACTCCAAAGGGGAACGCTTTGTAGAGGAACTAAAACCCCGCGATGAGGTAAGCCTTGCCATCTACAAAGAGATGCAAAAAGGAGAGGATATCACTCTCGATATCACCCATCTTGGAGAAGCGTTCATCGAAGAGAAGCTGCCGCAGGAGCGCAAACTCGCCATCCTCTATGAGGGAGTCGACCCCGTCAATGATCCACTGCCTATCAAACCTGCCGCTCACTATACGATGGGCGGCATAGCGGTCGATCTTGCTATGCAAAGCAGCATAGAAGGGCTTTATGCCGTTGGGGAGTGCAGCGAGTCGCGCGTACATGGTGCCAACCGGCTTGGAGGCAACTCACTGCTTGAGATCGTTGTTTTTGGAAAGATAGCCGGAGAGAATGCAGTCAAACAGCTAAACAAAGAGCCGCTCGATCCCGCCAAAGCGATCAAAACGGCAGAAACAAAACTGCAGCGACTTTTCGATGCCAAACCGCAAGAGAATTTTTACGATACCAGAGCCAAGCTTGGTGATCTTTTCTACACCAAATGTGGTATAGAACGTAACGCCAAGGAGCTAAAAGAGCTGCTTGCATTCATTACAGATATCAAGACAAACAAAGAGTACTTCGGCATCATCGACAAAAACAGAGCCTACAACACCAACCTCATCAACTATCTCGAGTTTGAAAATCTTTTGCAGGTTGCCGAGTCTGTAGCGAAAGGGGCACTGGAAAATGAAACAAGCACAGGGGCACACAGAAGGAGTGACGTATGAAGATCAAAGTCCAAAGAGAAAATGAACTGACAGAGTATGAAGTAGAGAGTGTGCTCACCCTTCTTGAAGCGCTCGAGCAGATCAAATCCGCTCAGGATGCTTCGCTTGCCTTCACGCACGGATGCCGCAGCAGTGTCTGTGGCAGCTGTGCCGTGCGAGTCAACGGCAAAGAGGTACTCGCCTGCGCACACAAAGTCCAAGAGGGCGATGTCGTAGAGCCGCTTCGTAACCTCCCTGTCGTGCGTGATTTGGTCGTAGATATGGAGCGCTCATTGCAGACGAACAAGCGTTCACATGCCTATCTTGAGCGCTACAACGAAGTCTCGCTTACCCACGAGGATGAAAAGCTCAATGCACTTCAAAGCGACTGCATCCTCTGCAACTCCTGTTACAGCGTCTGTCCTGTTTATAGTGTGAACGAAGATTTTTTGGGACCGTTCGCACTTACTCGTGTCTGGAAATATGTCAGTGACAAGCGCGAAGGTAAACCAAAACCAAAGATCGACGCCATCCAACAAAACGGCGTATGGGACTGCACACTCTGCAACGAGTGCACACTTGTGTGCCCACAGGGTATTTCCCCCAAGCAGGATATCGAAAAGCTGCGTGCGAAGTCAGCGCAGTTTGGCTATATGGATCCTAACTTCGGATCGTTTGGCGGAGGATTCGAGAGCTTTGGCGGTGGCTTTGACGGCTCGCCGCAATTTTAAGGATAAAAGATGCTGCATCTGCAAGACTTTCTGCTGCTGCTCAAGGAGTCTTTCCGCGATCTCCTGCCGATCGTTCTTGTTATAATCTTCTTCCAGGGTGCCATTATCGAAAGCATTCCGCAGAACTGGCTTGCTACCTCCATCGGACTGCTGATAGTCGCTATCGGCCTTGCCGTTTTTCTACTTGGACTGGAGATAGGCATCTTTCCTGTCGGAGAGGGCTTGGCAACGGAGTTCGCACGCAAAGGCTCCATACGATGGATACTCCTTTTTGCTTTTCTTATCGGTTTTGGTACGACGATAGCAGAACCCGCTTTAGTCGTTATCGCCGACAAAGCCGCAGCCATCAGCAACGGACGCATCGATGCGGATTTCCTTCGTGGAGTCGTCGCTTTTTCGGTCGGTTTTGCGATACTTTTGGGATCATGGCGCATCATCAAAGGGCATCCGATCCACTACTACATCATCGCCGGCTATATCCTCGTTGTTGTGACAACCATCTTCAGCCCAAACGAAATCGTGGGTCTGGCTTACGATCTTGGCGGTGTGACAACCTCGACGGTAACCGTCCCGCTTGTAGCAGCTCTTGGTATTGGCCTGGCTTCGAGCATCAAAGGGCGCAATCCGATCCTTGACGGTTTCGGACTGATCGCTTTTGCCAGTCTCACACCGATGATTTTTGTGCAGATTTACGGTATCTATGTCTACAACTTCATCGATCCGATCACAATAAGCGATATTCCGACACTCATCGCCACCAACGGAGAACCCGAAGCTGCAGCAGTACTGCAGCTCGATGTCAAAGGATTGGCACTCAGTCTTCTGGGAGTTCTCAAAGACGTTTTTCCTATCCTTGCTATCATTCTCTTTTTCCAATATGGCGTACTTAAAAAACCTATAGAAAATCTCAAAGAAGTTCTCATCGGATTCGCTTTGGTTATCATCGGCCTCGACGCTTTTATCATCGGTCTTGAGATGGGACTTTTCTCATTGGGCGAGACGATGGCGCAGGAACTGACAAAAAAAGCGAGTGTGGCCGTTATCTATGCTTTCGCTTTTGCCATCGGCTTTTCGACGACAATGGCCGAGCCAAGTCTGACTGCAATCGCAAAAAAAGCCAAAGAGGTGAGTGACGAACGCATCAATGACTTCGTTTTACGTCTTTTCGTCGCACTCGGTGTAGCCGGAGGGATTACATTGGGAGCGTTCCGCATCATAAACGGTGGTGAAATCGTCTACTATATCACAGTAGGATACATCTTCGTCATCGCTCTGACTTTCATTGCACCGAAATACATCGTCCCTATCGCTTACGACAGCGGCGGTGTGACAACCTCGACGGTAACCGTCCCGCTTGTCGCCGCCATCGGTTTAGGTCTTGCAACCAACACACCAGGGCGCGACCCACTTGTAGACGGCTTTGGTCTGATCGCTTTTGCCTCGCTCTTCCCCATGATAACGGTTATGACTTACGGTGTTATAGCTGAAAAAATGGGCATCAAAGGAGAAGATGAAAAAGAGCGAGAACATTACGATGAACTTCTCCACGCTCTTGAAGCGGCTCAAGATATGGATCTTGCCACGATCAATGTCGATGGAGGTAATCAGACATGCTCTTTCAAGATGCCTTTTTCTGCTGTTCACCTCATCGTCCCAAGAACCAAAGAGGAAGAGGCCATCGAAGTTGCTTTGCAATCCGGTGCACGCGGTGTGACAACGTTTGCAGCAAAAGGATTTGGTCTCCAAGAATCCGAACGGATGTACAACAAACTCCAGATGGAAAAAGAGAATGTGGATCTGATGTTCATCGTCCCAACTAAAAAAGTAGAGGAACTGATCCGATCACTTATGAACGAACTGGGTATTCTCAACAAAACAGGGATAATCTACTCTCACTCTATTGAAAACATCAAAGGATTGAGTTTAAGAGGTGAAGATCTGTAACCTTTTTCTCTAAATCATAAAAAAAACGGATATTCAAATACATTTAAGAAATATCCATCTATAATTATTACTTCATCAACAAACTGAATCATCACAAAGGAGTTTCAATGAAAAAAATTCTCGTAAGCCTGGCGGCAGTAGTCGCTCTAAGTTCAGCTGCATTTGCAGGAGTTAACAGTCAAACAGGATGTGGTTTGGGTGCCATGATCATCAAAGATGACAGTTCTGCAGTGCTTCTTGCGCTTCAAGCAACGACAAACGGTACATCCATGAACCAGACTTTCGGTATCACAAGTGGTACACTCGGATGTAGAAAAACGAAACTCGTTATGAATGAAAGAGCTCAAGAGTTTGTTGCAAGCAACATGGATACACTTGCAAAAGAGATCGCAATAGGTCAGGGGGAGAGTATTGACACGCTTGCGGAGCTTCTCAACATCGAAGATAAAGCAGGTTTCGCTGCAGCACTTCAAGCCAACTACAACAAAATCTACGCCAGCAAACATGTCAAAATGGCAGATGTTCTCGACAACATCGCTACTGTCGACTAACACACTTTTATAGAGGCCTAAGGCCTCTGTATGAGGAACTTTTCATAAAACAGTTTTTTTTTATTCTCCTCTTTTCATCTGTTTTATCGGGTGTGACTCTGCGCGAAGCTCTGCAAAAAGCAGTGGACGATAAAATATATGAACAGAGATACTGGAAACTGCTTTTGCACTACAACGGCAACGAAAGCGAAATAGACGATGCCTCTTTTTTTCTCAGCCCCAAAGGACGCACCTCACCAAAAGAGGAACTTATCGCAACACTCGATGCACTCTATCATGAAAAGAGTCACGACGACAACGCTACAGCCTGTCGTTATCCCGCACGAACCCGCTGGCTGAAAGAAAAACTCTCTCTGACAAACCTGCCGAATGTACAATGCCAGGAGTATCAGAACGTACTCAAACGAGTCGATCCGCAATCCGCCACACTCGTTTTTCCTTCGGCACACATCAACTCACCCGCTTCTATGTTTGGACATACTTTCATACGTATCAATTCCTCCTACCACTCCAGACTGCTTGCTTATGCCATAAACTACGCCGCCGACGCCGATCCGGACAAAGAGAACGCCGTCGTTTTCGCTATAAAAGGACTTTTTGGCGGTTACGCCGGAAGATATTCACTGCTGCCATATTATGATAAACTCAAAGAGTACAGAGATACTGAAAACAGAGATATATGGGAATATGATCTCAACCTGACAAAAAAAGAAACACTTCAGATGTTCGAGCACATCTGGGAGATCAAAGATGTACGGGCATCTTACTACTTTTTTACGGACAACTGCTCGTATGAAATGCTCTGGCTTATAGAAGCAGCCAAACCTTCCGTACATCTGCGAGAACACTTTTTACTGGATGTCATTCCTTTGGAAACGGTGCATGTGGCAAAAAAAGAGGGATTGATTGCGGCAGTGAACTATCGTCCCTCGAAGCGAAGTGTCATAGAGGCCTACAAAAATATTTTGCACTATCGTGCCATCATGCTCGCAAAACAGCTTGCAAAAGCGAAAAGCACTCCGCAAGAGCTGCTTGCCAGTCGCTATAGTGCGGATATAAAAAGATACACACTCGAAGCGGCCATAGAATTGACACAGTATTACTATCAAAAAGGAGAGTTTGGCAAAGAGAAGTATCTTGATATTTTTCACTCACTTACAAGCGCTCGGGCAAAACTCGGCAGAACAAAAAAAGTAATTCCAAAAAAGCCGCCCAATCCTCTTGAAGGACATAGAGCGAATAGAGTGTCTCTCGCATTGCAAAGTATCGATAGAACCGGATCTGTGCATTTTGGATTTCGTCCTGCATATCACAGCCTTGGCGACCCACTTTATGGATTTTTACGAGGAACACAGATAGAATTTCTCGATTTCGAGGCTTACACGACAAAAAAGAGACTCCATCTCGATAAAGCAACCGTTCTTTCCATAATTTCCATCGCTCAAACTGACAGCTTCTTCAATAATTTTTCGTGGAGAATGAATCTTGGATGGAACAGAGACTACCTCGATACAAAAAGCAGATTCAATTTCAGTGTCGGGGCTGGGATCAGTTTCGGGAATGATGTCGGATACCTCTACACTCTCATCGATCCTCTTTTCTACAAAACCGATAAATTTGTAACAGGGATCGGTGCAAGCGGAGGATTCGTCATTGATTCTTATCAGAAGATAGGCAATACAAAAGTGGAATATACTCACAGATGGTACGAAAATGCAAAAGAGCAGAATATCATCTCATGTGTTCAGACTTTCCGCCTTCAACAAAATCTCGCTCTCAAACTCAAATACGATTATCATCAACGAAAAAAGGGGAAAGAGGAATCGAACGAGGAGATTTACTCGTTCGAACTGGGGTACTACTTTTAAAGCTACTTTCTTGAAGCTCTTTTTCTTTCGTGTTCTTTAAGCAGCTTTTTACGGATTCGGACATTTTGCGGTGTGACTTCGAGGAGTTCGTCATCTTCTATCCATTCGAGTGCGCGCTCCAAACTCATTTCTCGCGGCGGAACGAGTTTGATCGCATCGTCGGCTCCGGCACTTCGGATGTTTGTCTGTTGCTTGCCTTTGATAGGGTTAACCACAAGGTCATTCGCACGTGAGTGCTCACCGATGATCATCCCCTCATATACCTTTGTCTGTGGCTTGATAAAGAGCACCCCACGGTCTTGGAGATTGTAAAGCGAGTAGGCAAGCGCTTCGCCGTTTTCCATAGAGATAAGCGCACCATAGCTTCGTGACTCGACGCTGCCGCTGTAAGGGCGGAACTCCAAGAAGGAGTGGTTCATAACGCCCTCCCCTTTTGTGTCGGTAAGGAACTGTCCTCTAAAACCGATGAGTGCGCGCGCAGGGATCTCGAACTCGATACGCTGAAAGCCCTGTCCCATCGGAACCATCGATTTCATCTCCGCCTTTCGCTTTCCAAGACGCTCAATGACCGTACCGCTGAGATCTTCGGGAACGTCGATGACAAGATGCTCGAACGGCTCACATTTCACACCTTCGATCTCTTTAACGATGACCTCAGGACGACTAATACCGAACTCATACCCTTCACGGCGCATATTTTCCGCCAAAACCGTAATCTGCAGTTCTCCACGACCGGAAACTTTGAACTTTCCTTCTCCCACGGTTTCGAGTTTCATCGCGACATTTGTCTGCATCTCCGCTTCAAGACGGTCTTTGAGTTTGTTGGCCGTAACATGCTTTCCTTCCTGGCCTGCAAGCGGTGAGTCATTGACGCTGAAAACAACCGTCAATGTCGGCTCTTCAATATGAAGCGGATCGAGTGCTTTGGGATTTTCCACATCACAGACGGTATCACCTACATCGACAGTCTCCATACCGGCAAAGGCGACGATATCACCCGCTTCCGCCTCTTCGATCTCCATTCTGTTGAGACCATGGAAACCGATAAGCTTTGTAATACGCCCTTTGACCATCTCACCGTCAGCCTTGGCAAGCATAACATTGTCACCTTTTTTTACACGACCGTTGAAGATACGGCTAATGCCGATCTTCCCGACATAATTGTCATAATCGAGCGTGAATACCTGCGCCTGGAACGGATTGTCCGCACTGCCTTCCGGCTCTGGAATCTCGTTGATGATCGTCTCGAAGATACACTGAAAGTCGCCGTCTTCATCCTCCATGTCAAGCTTGGCTATCCCGTCACGCGCCGCAGCGTAGATCACAGGAAAATCGAGCTGATCCTCATTGGCGTCCATATCGGCAAAAAGGTCGAACATCTCATCGACCACACGCTCAGGCTCTGCTGAGGGCTTGTCTATCTTGTTTACAACAACAATCGGTTTCTTGCCAAGTTGGAGCATCTTTTTAACGACGAATTTCGTCTGCGGCATAACACCCTCGTAAGCATCCACAAGTACGAGTACGCCGTCAACCATCTTGAGCACCCGCTCGACCTCACCACCAAAGTCGGCGTGTCCCGGAGTGTCGATGATGTTGATCTTGTAATCTTTATAACGAATGGCGGTGTTTTTTGAAAGGATCGTGATGCCTCTCTCTTTTTCAAGGGCATTGGAGTCCATCGCTCTCTCTTCAACCTGCTCGTGTTCGGCAAAGGTTCCTGACTGCTGCAGTAAACCGTCCACAAGCGTCGTCTTTCCATGATCGACGTGAGCGATAACTGCGATATTTCTAATCTTTTGCAAATTGCGTCCTTTGAAAGGGTAAATATTTTTGGAATTATATCGAAATTGTGGTTATAATAATATTGACTCAACAGAAGGATGCCGCTTGGAACACTCCATACGAGATTGTATTTATTTGAATTGCAAAAATCTTCTGGATTATCCCAAAGAACTCAAAACAGTATTTGAAACTTTGCAAAATAATGGAGCACGACCTATCATAGTCGGGGGATTTGTTCGTGATGCTCTTTTGGGAGTATCAAAACGCAAAGACATCGACATAGAGGTATATGATATTGACTCCTATGAGAAACTGACACAACTTCTTGCTCCCTTTGGAAGTGTCTGTGTCGTTGGAAAAAGCTTTGGGGTATGCAAACTCAGGCTTGGTGAGTTGGAGTGCGACTTCTCGCTGCCTCGAAGAGAGACAAAAACAGCCAGCGGACACAAAGGTTTTAGCATTTATCATGATAAAACACTCACCTTCAAAGAGGCTGCATCACGGCGTGACTTTACGGTCAATGCGCTTGGATTTGATCCAATCAGAAACGTTTTACTCGATGAGTACAATGGTTTGAGAGATCTGAAAAACAAAACACTCCGGGCGGTCAATGAAAAAACTTTTACAGAAGACCCACTGCGTATCCTGCGTGGAGTCGTTTTTGCCGCTCGGTTTAGCTTTCATTTTCATCCATCTCTTACAAAACTCTGCCAAGATATGATAGCAAAAAATATGCTTGCAGAACTCCCAAAAGAGCGCATTTTCGATGAGTTGAGAAAGCTCTTTTTGAAGTCCAAAAAACCTTCACGCGCTTTTTTACTGCTCAAACGTCTTGGAGAAGATATCTACTTCAAAGAGCTCTTTTTTCTCCCCCGTCAACAGTTCAAGCATACTCTGGATACTCTGGATCGTCTGGCTTGTCATGATAATTCTGATCTTGCACTCTTTTTTGCCGCCATGCTTTTGTATGTGCCGGATGCGAACAAAGTGCTATGGCGTTTTACAAACGATAAAAGATTGTGCGAAAAAAGCTTCTCTTTGCTTGCAAACTATAACACGCTTCTAACACTTTTAAAAAACGGTTATAGCAATTACGATCTGAAAAAGGCGGCTGTCACTGTGCCTATGGAGTTCACACTGCGATTTTTGGAAGCGCTCTATCCCGATATGCAAAACTCCATAACAGTTATGAGAAGAAGGTGCGAAGAGCTTGGTATCTTGTATGAACCGATCAAGCCGCAAATCACGGGAAAAGATCTTATAGCAGCAGGTCTTGCTCCCTCACCACAGTTCAAAGAGATTCTTGCCAAACTTTATGATCTGCAGCTGCAGGGGAAAAAAATCGACCAAACATCTCTTTCAGACTACCTTGAGACTATTTACGCTCGATCCCCTCACTGTTGATCTCTATAACGGTATGCACGTTTCCTCTGGGGTTGAAGTCGGCTGTGAGTTTCATGTACTTTGGCTTGAGCTTTTCAAAAAGCGTCTCATATATCTCGTTTGCGCTTGCTTCATGTGAAATGTATCTGTTACGAAAAGAGTTGATATAGAGCTTGATCGCTTTGAGCTCTACAACCCATTCGTTTGGAATATACTCCAGATATAATGTCGCAAAGTCGGGATACCCGCTTCGTGGACACAAGCAGCTAAACTCCGGCAGCGTTATCTTGATAAGATATTCTCTTTCATATTTGTTTGGCCATATTTCGAGGTCTTTTTCGACATCGAACTCGGCTATCTCTTTTTCTCCATATTTCATGATATCTCCTTCATCTGTGATAGATATTTTCCCTGAAAATAATCGACTCCCAGCTCTTTTGCAAGATTAAACTGCAACTCCTCTTCGATCATTTTCACCCATGTCCGTATGCCTCTCGTATGAGCGATATATCCGAATCCCTTTATAATATCAGCGGATTCTTCTAACCGATCCTCTTTGGTATAACCGCTGTCGAAACGTACTATATCAATATCAAGATCACGCAGATACAAAAAACTCGTATGCGCCACGCCGAGCTGATCAACCGCAAAACGAATTCCAAGCTCTTTGTAAGAGTTTAAAATGGTATTGAATTTTTTTGTTTTGAAATAGTACTCATTTTCACTGAACAAAAAGATGAATCTACTTCCCATCTTTTCTTTTCCGTCAAGAAGCTGTCTAATTTTTTCCAGAAAAAGCGGATTTCGAAGTGAACTCGTCGCTATTGGAACGGCTACCCTTTTTGTTTCGAAACGCTCTATATTTTGTAAAACATTTTCAAATAACATCATATCAAAATCGAGTGTCAATCCAAGTTTGTTGATCACCTTTTTATATTTTTTCTGATAGATATACCGTTCCTTTTTCGTTTTGATTCGCACAAAAAGTTCGACAAACTGCGCTTTCTTGTCCGCATCAAAAACAGTTTGAAAAGCGATGGATATGGAGCTGTTTTCTATGGCCTCTATAACAAGCGATTCAAGCTCGTTAGGATCGATGGCGTCGAAATTCGCCTCTTTCTTATAATGGTTGATCTCCTGCTGCTCGAAAAGATGGTCAATGAGATGATCGATATTTTTTGAAAAACCTGTGTCGGTAATGGCACCGGAAATTTTCACCTCGATATTTTCGATCTTGAACTCACCACTTTTCAAACACAAAAGATCTATAAGTACTTTATGTTCATTTGCAGAACCTTCCAGTCCTATAAGAAAATCACCGCCTTTGATCCTTCCCAAAGGAAAATCGCTAAATCCTTTTTTTTCAAGATACTCTCCCAGCCACTTTGCAAAATAACGAAGAACCTTGTCTCCGTTTTTTATACCGTACTGTTCGTTGATATCGGTAATGTTGTCGACACTGATAAGCATAAGAGTATAATGTGCGTGTTTTGGAATCTGCTCTTTGAGATATTCGTAAAGATATTCCCGGGTGAATGTTTTACTGACCGGATCGGTGATCGTAACGTCGAATCCTTTGTAGATCAAGTAGAGAATGAAATAGACACTCACCAGCAACAGCACTGAAGATTCTATATAAAACGCCGCCGAAAGATTTTCGTAATTGGTTATAAGAGTGGTAAAAACAAGCACCAGAATAAGCCCAAAGATGGGAAGCCCCATCCTCAATGCCAGTCCGAACCGATACTCACGCTCTTTTTTTTCAGGGAGAAGCATACAACTTATATATCGAGATGTTTTACATCTTTGGCATGCTTCTCGATAAAGTTCCTACGTGGTTCGACTTCATCGCCCATAAAGAGTGTAAAAGCATCTGACGCCGCTTGGGCATCCTCGATGGTCACTTGCAGCAGTACCCTGTTTTCCGGTGTCATCGTCGTCTCCCACAGCTGATCCGGATTCATTTCACCAAGACCTTTGTAGCGTTGAATATAGGCACCCTTCTTGGCATTTTCGATGATCTTTTCAAGTGCTTCGAGAATATCCATACCGACATCCACATCCCACTCTTTGATCTTGTTATAGACATAACTTGCTTCATTGAAATATGGTGAAGCGAAGAGCTCGTCGTTGATATGCAATTCCTCCATACCGTTTTCAGTCTGCACGAAGAGATGGATATCCTCTTGGGTGACATGTTTGGTTAAGATATTGTTACCTATAGAGGCAAGGAACTCTTCCGTTTTTGCCAGCATCTCTTCATTTGGCAGTCCGACGACATCCGGATTTTCGATGAAATAGCGAAGCAACTTGACCAGTGAATAGCGACGATCGAGAGTATCAAGTGCATGTTTGTAGTGATCGACCATCTTGAAAAAGGCAACAAGATCGTTGCGCCCGATGTTTTCGGCTTCAACGGCATCCACACCGTTTTCTATCAAATAGTCATTCAACGCTCTGTCATCTTTGAAGTAGAGCTCATTTTTACCCTTTTTATAGCGATACAACGGCGGCTGCGCAAGGTAGAGATACCCCTTTTCCACGATATCTCTGAAGTATCGGAAGAAGAACGTAAGCAACAGGGTCTGAATATGGCTTCCATCCACATCGGCATCGGTCATGATGATAATCTTGTGGTATCTGAGTTTCTCTTCGTTGTATTCCTCTCCGATTCCACAGCCCATTGCCGTTATCATATTGGTGATCTCATCGGACTTGAGTATCTTGTCCAAACGTGCCTTTTCGACATTGAGGATTTTCCCCTTGAGCGGCAGGATTGCCTGAAAAACACGATCTCGTCCCATTTTCGCCGAACCGCCCGCCGAGTCACCCTCGACAAGATAGAGTTCACATATGGAAGCATCTTTACTTTGACAGTCGGCAAGTTTTCCAGGAAGCGTTCCGACACTCATGGAATCTTTACGGCGTGTAAGTTCACGTGCTTTTTTTGCTGCCTCTCGGCCACGTGCTGCCATCAAGGCTTTTTGTACGATCGCTTTGGCCTCTATAGGATTCTCTTCAAAATATTTGCCTACCTGTTCATACGTCGCTTTTTGAATAAGCGGGCGCACATAGGTATTTCCGAGTTTTCCTTTTGTCTGTCCTTCGAACTGAGGTTCTGGAACTCTCGTACTTACAATGGCAATAAGCCCCTCTTTTACATCCTCACCGCTTATCTTGACATCCCTCTCTTTTGCATTGCCGTTTTGAGCATTGTAGTTGGAAATTACACGTGTAAGACCCGCTCTGAAACCGGCTTCATGTGTCCCTCCGTTAGGTGTTCGGATGTTGTTGACAAAACTGTAGAGTTTTTCATCGTAGGCATCACAGTACATAAAAGCGATATCAAATTCAACATCTTCAGCTTTGCCGTTAAACTCAAAAACCTTCGTAACAGCCTGTTTTTTGTTGAGATCTTCTACAAACTGACTGATGCCCCCTTCGAAATGATACTCCTCTTTTCTGTTGTCGCGCTCATCTTTAAAAATGATTTTTATTTTCGGATTAAGGTACGCAAGTTCTCTGAAACGTTTGGCAAGATAGTCATAATCGAATGTCGTTGTTTCGGTAAAGATGGAAGGATCGGGTGCGAATTCGATCGTCGTTCCCGTTTTTCGTGTCGTTCCGGTTATTTCAAGGGGACCTACGGGGATCCCTTTTTTGAAATGTTGCTCATGAATTTTTCCGTCACGGTAGATTGTCATATGCAGCTCATCTGAAAGCGCATTGACAACAGAAACACCTACCCCATGCAGACCGCCGGAAACTTTGTAGGTATCTTTGTCGAACTTACCTCCTGCATGCAAAACAGTCAAAACGACCGTTGCGGCACTCACTCCTTCGGTAGGATGCAAATCGGTTGGAATACCACGTCCGTTGTCGACAATGATACATGTTCCCCGTTTTGTAAGTGTTACGGTGATCGTATCACAATATCCCGCCATCGCTTCATCTATCGAGTTGTCGATTACCTCATAAACAAGATGATGCAGACCACGGTGGCCTGTATCACCAATATACATACCCGGTCGTTTTCTAACGGCTTCAAGACCTTTGAGAACCTTGATGTTGCTTGCGCCGTAATTTTGTTCTTCCATTCTATCTCCAAAATAGCGATTTTTACAAGTAATAAGATAAAAGCGATTGTACTCTTCACAAGCAGCAAGAAAAAGCATAGTCAGATATGTTCAGCTATGAAATTTTAACAAAGAAGCAAAACACTCTTTAGTTTTTTGGAAAATCCGCTTTTTCTTTATTCTTGTCGTTCGATTATGAAATTATCTTTAGACTTCTTGTAAAACTCTTAAATAGTCTCAGAGGAGTTTTGCAAGAAGTCTTTTGTATAATAATTGCAGACATTTTACCTAAAAAAATACAATACCCATATTCCTCTTTTTCAAAAAAGAGGTTACTTTGATTTTTTGCTTCACACAAATGTGAAATCATTTGTCGTTGGTCACTCATTTTTTTCAGATGACTATAGGCATTATGACCGTTTTGAAATTGTTTTCCTGGAGTACGAAAGGATGATTGCTGTCGTTTAAACCCATTAGAAATTCAGGTGTTTCGATGCTGTTTAAAAAATCAAGAATATATCTGCTGTTTACTGCCAAGATAAAAGATTCTTCAAAGTTTGCAGGATAGAGAAGCTCTGTTTTTGCTTCATTGTTGTCGTCACTGAGGGATTCGAAAACTATTTTTTCATTCAAAAACGTGAGTTTGACGTCGTTGGAGACAGTCGTAATTTGTTTAAGAGCATCAATGATCTCTTTTTTTGGCAAAGTAAGACTTTTTTTTGTCTCTTTTGGAATGATGCGGGAATATTCGGGAAACTTTCCGTTTATCAATTTTGTAAAGAAGGTATATTCGGTCGATACGATGATAAGATGTGTTTCGTCATAAAACATCGAAATGTCATCGAAAAAGAGTTTTTGTATCTCCAATATGGCTTTTTTCGGGATAATAATTGAAAGTTCTGCATTTTGTTGTTCATTTTGAAGTGTAACGATGGCAAGTCTTCTTGTATCTGTCGAGACGAAATTGATACTTTGCTCTTTAATATCTATAAGCGCACCGTTTAATTCGAATTTTGGATTGTTGGTATCGATGGCCGGAGTGATTTTTTTTAAAGCATCTATGAGTTTGTGGGAATTTATGGTGAGACTCGGTTTGTTTTCGTATGAAGGAAATTCTGGAAACTGTTGTGGAGAGAAGATAGGAAGCTTAAATTTTGAATTTCCCTGTTTAATGAACAAGGTGTCATGAAGCAGTTCCAGTTCTATCTTGTCGTTTTTGAGGATTTTTACGATATCAAGCAGTTTTCTTCCGTTGGCAGTGGCTTGTCCATTTTGAAGTATCTCGACGTTTTGTGTTGAGACAAAAAGACCTATGTCATAGTCGGTAGCTTTTATATTGAGTGTGTTGTTTTGTGCATCGAGAAAAATATGAGAGGTTATGAGTGAAGTATCTTTTTTTTCAAGAAAAGGCGTTGCATGTATAAGGATATTTTCAAGAATATTTTTTTCAATGAGTACTTTCATTTCGTTTCCCTCTTATATATTTATATTTTTAGTAGGTAGTAGTAGGGGGAGTTGAATACGTGAACAACATACAAGTACTCCCTTGATAAGGCTTTTTTGTATGTGAATGAACTCTCTTTCAACTTTCACACCTATTCACTTGGGAAATTATATCTTTTTTTTTTATCAGTGCCAAACTTGAGTTTTCAACATTTTTCGTGACACCGTTTTTGTTGGGTCAGGCACTTTCTGAAGAGGAGGTCAGTTTATTGGTCAGTTCTTCTATTTTTGTTTTGAAATCTTCGTCGTTTTCGATGAGTTCGTTGATCTTTTTGAGCATATGGCTGATGGCGGTGTGATCTTTCATGCCAAAGTACTGAGCAAGCTGCGGCATTGTGTTTTGTGTAAGTTCGCGACTGAGATAGATGGCGATACGTCTTGCATAGACGATGTTTTTGCTTCTGCTTTTACTCTTAATTTCACTGGGTTTGATGTTGAGGTCTTTGGCGACCGTTTTGGTGATACTGTCGAGTGTGAGATTGGCTCTGTTTTCCTGAATCTGGTCTTTGAGTATCTGTTTGGTGAATTCGAGCGTGATGTCTACATGCATTAATTGCGAGTAGGCATGGAGTTTGGAAAGTATCCCTTCTATTTCACGTACATTGCTCTCTATTACCGTTGCTATGTAGTTTACGATATCATCGTCGAGTTTTACTTTGTTGATTTCGCATTTTTTCTTGATGATGGCGATTTTCGTTTCGAGTTCTGGTGGTTGAATGTCGGCTACAAGACCCCATTCGAAGCGGCTTTGCAGCCGTTTTTCGAGTCCGCCTATCTGTTTTGGGTGTTTGTCGGCTGTGAGGATGATCTGTTTTTTTTCGCTTTTGAGTGCTTCGAACGTATGAAAAAACTCCTCTTGGATCGTGTCCTTGTTACTGAGAAACTGTATATCGTCTATGAGAAGTACATCGCATTTTCTGTATTTCTCTTTGAAGCGCTCCATCGTCTGGTTGCGCACGTGGCGAAGAAAATCGTTGAGAAACTGTTCGACGGTCGTGTAGATGACGTTTTTTCCTCTGTTTTGCAGTACATTTCCTGCTGCTTGCATCAGGTGGGTTTTGCCAAGCCCTACTCCTCCGTAGATAAAGAGTGGATTATAAACTTCTCCCGGTTTTTCACTTACGCTTTTTGCTGCTGCATAGGCGAACTGGTTCGAACCGCCGACCATAAAGTTGTCGAATGTGTGAGAGGGATTGAGCATGGAATTGACGATTTTTTTTGTCGTTTCACTTTTTTTTGTTCGCCCGTTGAGTGTTTTGGCGTTTCTTTCGACTATTTTTACATTGATTTTTTTTCCTTTTACTTCAAAAAGATGTTCAAGTTTGTTTTTGTAGCGATTCTTTATCCAGCTCGCTATGAGTGGATTCGGTGCGACGAAGAGTGCAGTTGTGTCATTTGATCGTTTTGCATCGTATTGGAGTTGTTTGATATAACGGTTGTATTCTATCTCAGGTATTTCCTCTTTGAGCATATTGAGGACTTCATTGGCTATTTTCATAATCTCATTGCACTTGTTTTTTATGTGAATAATACTGAAATTATTCATAAATCGAGGTTAAATCAGGCGTATTTACAGGACTTTTTCAATGTGAATGGATATTATGTGAATAACTGATCTTACGCACCATATCATAAACTCGAAAAGAGAAAACCTTTGTCTTGCAGCTGGCACTTTCTCTTCTCGCCTTTTGGGTTGCTTTTGTGACATACGATTGCTGCGTTACATTTTCCTCAGTGTAGCTACGGCTATGCTTCGTCGGTGTAACTTGCACTTGGATATCGCTAAAAGCACTCAGTTTATGATATGGTGTGTAAGGTCAGTGAATGACTTTTTTTGTCTTTGAAAAGATTCTCTATCTGTTTGGTTATAGAATCAGATATAATAATATTTAATGATTATAAACAAATTAAAAAAATGTTTCACATGAAACATGAGCAAAGGGATAAAGTTATTACTCCACCAATCAATTATCTAAATCAGCAATGCAGTGATTTTGTTCATAATCAAGGCAATTTCTTGCAGGTGTAGCCGTAGCTAAGTTTGGAAATTTTTTTGCGAAATGTCGCAAGCTTTCACTCCTCCCATAGGGCGTTATAAAGAGAGCTTTACTCTTCGTTAGATAACCTTCACCGTAGCGCCCGCTACGCTGAAGGTTATCTGCCTTGATTAAAACTCTCTTGATAACGCTGAGACTACTTAGGAGTTTTGCAAGAAGTCTATTGAGTTAGTTTGTTGGTGGAGTAATAACACCGTCAGATATGCCTTTTTCTTGTTGCCTTTTTAGAGATGAGATGATTTTCGCTCATCTTTGTACGGAAATGACTTGAAGTAGAATGATTACGACTGCATCGCTTTTCATACAAATGCGGGCTAGACGCATCTCATTAGATATGAAATTATTTCCTTCGCATTACTTAAAAGTTAGGCGGAGTATAAGTAAAATAAGAATATAATTTTTTCATATTTTGTACATTGAGATAAAAATGAAAAATTATTTTGCTAAACGAATCATCCCTTGCCTGGATGTAAAAGACGGACGGGTGGTAAAAGGTGTCAATTTTGTCGGTCTCAGAGATGCCGGTGATCCTGTCGAAGTTGCAAGACGTTATAATGAAGAGGGTGCGGATGAACTAACCTTTTTGGATATAACGGCTTCGAGCGACAATCGCGATACGATTGTCGATATCGTAGCGAAAGTGGCGAAGGAGGTCTTTATTCCACTCACGGTGGGCGGAGGTATCCGCAAGCTCGATGATATCTATAAGCTTCTCAATGTCGGTTGTGACAAAGTGAGTGTCAACTCTGCCGCGGTCAAGCGTCCCGAACTTATCAACGAAGGGGCGAAGCGCTTTGGAAGCCAATGTATCGTCACGGCTATCGATGTCAAAAAACATGGTGAGAGATACCATGTCTATCTCAACGGCGGGCGAGTGGACACAGGCATCGATGCGGTTGCATGGGCGAAAGAGGTGGTCGATCGAGGCAGTGGCGAGATCCTTTTGACCTCTATGGATACAGACGGCACGAAAAAAGGTTTTGAACTCGATATCACTCAACAGATAAGCGAAGCGGTGCACGTTCCTGTCATTGCAAGCGGAGGAGCGGGAACTATGGAACATATCAAAGAGGCATTTGAAATAGGTGCCGATGCAGCGTTGGCGGCAAGCATTTTTCACTATCATGAAATAGATATTATGGAGCTCAAACACTACTTGGATAAAAACGGAATCCCTGTTCGCCTATGATGATTGTATGTGCAGGCAATAACGAACATTTCAGTTTTGCTTCCCCTATGGGTGTAGGATTGATTGAGATGAGTATCAATCTTACACGCCTTTGTTTGATGAATCCGCCGGAATATCTGCTTTTTGTCGGGACTGCCGGAAGTTACGGAGAGGCAGAGATTTTCGATATAGTCAAAAGCAAAACTGCCGCTAACATCGAACTCTGCTTTTTGCAAAACGGATGTTATACGCCGCTTGATAACGTCATAACGGCTAACACGGAAAAAACGAAAGATATTATCGTCAACAGCTCCAACTATATAACGACAAACAAAGCGTTAGCAAAAAGTTTTCTGCAATATGGCATAGGACTCGAAAATATGGAGTTTTTTGCATTTCTGTCTGTCGCTAAGGAGTTTGATATCCCTGCCGGTGGTCTTTTCTGTGTGACAAACTATACCGATGAAAACGCGCACAAAGATTTTTTGAAAAATCAGCAAAAAGCGAAAATGTTGCTTGAAGAGTATGTGGAAGGATTGCAATGAAAGTAATGAAACCCTCTATAATGGATTATACGAGAGAAGAACTGGAAGCTGTGGTGAAGCCAAAATTTCGAGCAAAGCAGATTTTCGGCTGGGTTTATCATCATTATGTAGAGAGCTTCGAAGAGATGAAGAACATTCCAAAAAAACTTCAAGAGAATCTTTCGCAAAAATTTGTCGTCAATCCGCTTAAAATTGTCAACAAAGAGATATCGAGTGACGGAACGATCAAGTATCTTTTCGAGCTTTCAGACGGTAAAACGGTCGAATCCGTATGGATAAAAATGAAAGATGCTCTGTATGATGAAAAAGGAAAACTACTGCATGAAGCGAAGTATTCAGTCTGTGTATCGACGCAGGTAGGATGTAAAGTGGGCTGTTCCTTTTGTCTCACGGCAAAAGGTGGTTTTACAAGAGATCTCACAGCCGGAGAAATTGTAGCTCAGGTTGTTAGTTTGAAAAAAGACAACGATCATGCGCATAATCGCATAACAAACATCGTTTATATGGGGATGGGTGAACCGCTTGACAACTTGGACAATCTTGCTAAAGCCATAAAGATTCTAAAAGATCAAGATGGACTTGCAATTTCAGCAAAAAGACAGACAGTCTCAACGAGTGGGCTTTCGACAAAAATAGACAAGCTTGGGAAAATGGATCTTGGTGTGCACATTGCCATATCGCTGCATGCAGTGGATGATGAGTTGCGAACGGAGCTTATCCCTATGAATAAAGCACACAATATAAACTCCATCATAGAAGCGGTTAAACGCTACCCTATAGATACGCGTAAACGGGTAATGTTTGAGTATCTTGTCATAAAAAACAAAAACGATGATGTATCAAGCGCGAAAAAGCTTGTCAAACTTCTTGCGGGCATCAAAGCCAAGGTAAATCTTATCTACTTCAATCCCTACCCCGGAACACAGTATGAACGGCCAGACAAAGAGGATATGCTCAAATTTCAAGATTATCTGACGAGTCATGGAGTTTTATGCACCATACGTGATTCCAAAGGCATAGATATCAGCGCTGCATGTGGTCAGCTCAAAGAAAAAGTACAAACAAAGGGATAATTGCAAAAGCGCTATAATTCGTTCAACTTATCTTTTTTTAAAGGCTTTTAATGAGTGATGTGGGTGTATTTGAAGTTGTTTTACTTGTTGCGGTTTTTGCTGTAGGGGTTGGAGGATTTCTCTGGGCAGCTTTGAAAGATTAGGTACGGCAAGACGGCCGACACACCAGGAGGGCCGTCTATGTGTGAAATAATACCTTACTTTTCTTACATTTTTCTTTCTTTAGACTTCTTGCAAAACTCCTAAGTAGTCTCAGCGTTATCAAGAGAGTTTTATTACTCCACCAATAAACTAACTCAATTTTAGATGCTGCAATCTTGTTCCTAATCAAGGCAGTTTCTTGAAGGCATAGCTGTAGCTATGTTGAAAGAAACTAACGCAGAGTAGG
>JALUFE010000077.1 GCA_027052175.1 Helicobacteraceae bacterium
TTAATCATTTAGTTATATGATTCGTATGTGTATAGTTACATATTGTAACAAAAGTCTTTTTGCTTTTATGTTTTGTATATATTTGTAATAGTTGTATGGTAGGTAGAAAGCTCCTGGAAAGCCCGGACGGCCGCCATGCTAAGGACTTTGGTTCTCAAAGTCGAAAAATATGCAGATCGAGAGAGGCTTTAGGCGGCAGCTTCTCGCCCTGTTTCCAAGGCTCAAACGAAGTCACCGACACACCGCCTCTCTACGGCATCCGCAATATGAAAATGTAGAACCCTCATATTGCAGTGATGCGTACCGTCCAGGTACAGGATCGAATTCGATCCTTAAAGAAATTATACAGTAAGGAAGCTTGAATTTATGTTTAATTGGAGAGCTTTTTGGCTATTTGCATACAGCTTTCGACAGTTGTGGCAGGAGAGATGATGCTTTTAATGTTCTCAGGCAATGCTTTTGCCGTCGTGCTGCCGATGACAATGACCTTTTGCGAAGGGGAAAACACATGTGATTGCAGATAGCATTTTACACTTGAAGGAGAAGTGAAAATCAAGATGGCCTCGCTTGGGACTCTCGCTTCGAGGATATCTTTGGAGCATTCGGTTTTGTAAACGACAGCTTCGGTTATTTTGTATCCATCTTCCCGTAATTTTTCGGCAAAGTCGGAAGCGACTTTCTCTGCGCGCAAATAAAGCCATTTGATCTTTTTGGGATAGTGTTTGATGGCTTCATAAAGGGTGTCACCATACCCTTTGCCGGTTTGTAACACTTTTCCCCCTATACCTTCATACGCTGCAGCGGTCGCTTTGGATATGCAAAGTGCCTTTTTGTCGATATAGTTCTCTTTTGGATACTGCTGCAAGGCTTTGACGGCTTGCTTGGATGTTAGAATCAGATAATCTACATCATTAAAATTGATATCGGACTTGAAAAAGGTAACAGAGAGTGAATTGATATGCACAGCATCGGGATGCGAAGAAACTGAAAAAAGATAGATAGGAAGTTTTTGTGTTGAATTTTTCATAATATTTCTCGACCCAATCGTTCAAAGTGTGGTATAGATTGGAATGTTGATTGCTCCATCAGGGGATTATTTGAATCATCAATGCTAGTGATTTTGTGCATAATCAAGGCAGTTTCTTGCAGGTGTAGCCGTAGCTACATCAAAAGGAACTAACGCAGAGTATGGACAAAAGCACTGCACCCTTGGGGGAGAAAGATAAGGAGCGATCTGCAAATGCAAAAATCCTTGAATTAACCTGTTAGTCCTTCGTATTTTTACATTCACATCTCACTCCTTCTCTTTCTCTTGATGTTTCAAATAATCCCCTGATGGAGCAATAGGATAAGGCATAGTCAAACTATGCCGTTCCTCAATCATTTCAAGATAGGCCAAAATTTGAACGATTTTTATTCCCACTCGATTGTTGCAGGTGGCTTGGAGCTTATGTCGTAGACGACTCTGTTGATTCCGTCCACCTCGTTTATGATGCGTCTTGATATGCGTTCAAGCAGATCATGCGGAAGATGCGCAAAAGTCGCCGTCATTCCGTCCACCGCTTCGACGACACGGATCGCCACGGTATTGTCATAGGTTCTGTTATCCCCCATCACACCGACACTCTTGACATTCATAAGCACAGCAAACGCCTGCCATGTCTTGGTATAGTAGCCGCTCGCTTTGAGTTCGTCAAGTAGAATGACATCCGCTTCTCGAAGCAGATCGAGATCTTGCTCGTTGACCTCTCCCATAATACGGATCGCAAGACCCGGTCCAGGGAATGGATGGCGGTTGACCATGGATTCTGGAAGGCCGAGTTCAAGACCGATCTTACGTACTTCATCCTTGAAGAGTTCGCGCAGCGGTTCAATCAGTTCGAAATCCATCCAGTCTGGCAGTCCGCCGACATTGTGGTGTGATTTGATTACTTCACTTGGGCCGTTGACGCTGACACTTTCGATGACATCGGGGTAGAGTGTCCCTTGAGCGAGGAACTTGATGCCGTCGTGTTTTTTCGCCTCCTCTTCAAAGACTTCTATAAAGGTATGCCCGATGATCTTTCTTTTCTGTTCGGGGTCGGTAACACCTTTGAGGCGGGTGAGAAATTTTTCTCTTGCATCAGCTACGATTAGAGGGACTTTGAGGTTGATCTTGAAGACTCGCTCAACCTCCTCACGTTCACCTTTGCGAAGTAAGCCGTTATCGACAAAGACGGGTACGAGCTGATCACCGATCGCTTCATAGAGCATTGCAGCTACGACGGAGCTGTCCACACCACCGCTGAGACCGCATAGTACCTTTCCGTCACCCACTTTTTCGCGGATAAGCTTGATCTGCTCTTTTAAGAAGTGTTCCATTTTCCACTTTTCGGTTACACCGCATATATTACGCGCGAAGTTGCGAAGCATAAGATAACCCTCTTCGGAGTGGTTGACTTCCGGGTGGAACTGGAATGCAAAAACTTTTTTGTCCATGTTCGCAATGGCAGCGTATGGTGAGTTGTCACTGACAGCGATAACCTCGAATCCTTCAGGGAGAGTCTCGACTCTGTCACTGTGACTCATCCAGACTATGCGGTTGTCGTCACAATCCTTGAAGATCGGATTGTCCGGTTTTACAATGTGAAGCTCTGCTTTGCCGTATTCATGATGATCGCTGCGGATAACACTGCCGCCAAAATCAACGGCGATACGCTGCATTCCGTAGCAAATACCAAGGATCGGAAGACCCATATCATAGACCGCTTTGTCCACTTCATAGGCGTCTTTGGCATAGACCGACGACGGTCCGCCACTGAAGATGATCCCTTTTGGGTTTTTCTTTTTTATGTCCTCCGCTTTTGTGTAGTAGGGGAGGATTTCGCAGTAAATCTCCTGCTCACGCAGTCTTCGTGCTATAAGCTGAGTGTATTGCGATCCAAAATCAAGAACGATAATGCTCACATTTGTCATGATAAGTAGCCTTTTGGAGGAAAAATAGTTGCGTAATGATAACGAAATGTAGATTAAAGTAGGTTTTAGGTTTCAGGTTTCAGGTTTCAGGTGCTGATAATGATTATCTGTTTTCTGAAACCTGAATCCTGATCTCTGAAATCCTAATACAACCCCATTATCTCAAACTGCACATACCAGATGGCAATGGAGAGAATATAACCCGCAAGGACGGTCCATCCGAATTTCATATGGCTTCCAAACGTATAGATACCGCGAAGTCGTCCCATCACACCGACACCTGCAGCGGAACCAAAACTGATCAGGCTCCCTCCTATCCCTGCAGTCATCGTTACAAGCATCCACTCATCCGTTCCCATGCTCGGGGAAGACTTGAGGATCGCACTCATGACAGGTACGTTGTCTATGATGGCGGAGATGAAACCGACACCGATGTTGGCCGTTGTCGCTCCAACAAGCTGGTAGAGATGATGGACATATTCGAGATATCCCAGAAAATGCAGGGCACCCACTGCCGAGAGGATACCGAAGAAGAAGAGGAGCGTATCGTTTTCGACTTTTTGCATGTTGACGTAGATATCAAGTTTTTGTTTTCCGCTTTTTGCAAGATGGATGGAAAAAAGTTTCAGTAGTGCCAGACCGAACATCATGCCCCACATTGCCGGAAAGTGAAAAAACTGGTGTCCAAGGACTGCGATAACGATCGTGCCGATACCGAGATAAACCACACCCATTCCGCCATCTTTGAGGAGAGGCTTTTTCTCTGTTGCAGGATCGAAATGCGGCTCGCCTTTTGGGACGCTCATACTGAGTAAAAATGCCGTAAGTATCCAGCCCAGGAGTGATGCAGGGAAAAGGTAGAGAAAGTCGACAAATTCCCCTTTTCCTGCTGTCCATGCCATCAATGTCGTGATATCTCCAAAGGGAGACCACGCACCGCCCGCATTGGCGGCAACGACGATATTGATGGCACCGGGAACGAGAAAGTTGATCTTCTCTTTATCGATCGTAAAGAGCACAGTCGAGAGAATGAGCGCAGTTGTAAGGTTGTCGGCGACCGGCGAGATGAAAAATGCCAGAAGACCCGTCAGCCAAAAGAGCTTTTTGTAGCTGTATCCCTTGGAGACGAGTTTGAATTTCATCAGATCGAAAACGCCCCGTTCAATGAGCGTTTCGATATAGGTCATGGCAACAAGCAGGAAGAAGAATATCTCTGCGATTTCGAGGATAAGCCCCTCTAGTTCATGATGCAGCGGCTTTGGATCGAGGCCATTGATGCCGTAGTAGATCCCGATCAGCATGAACATCGAAGTTCCGGCAAAAAGAGCTGGTTTTGCCTTGTTTATCTCATATTTTTCCTCTGTAGCGATGAAATAATACGCTATTACAAATACTGCCAGACTTAACCAGCCGACCCATGTGGTTGCCAGGTTGACGGTTTCTATCGCTTCATGCATCCTTCTTCTCCTTGATATAATGCACTCCTATGGAGCGCTCTCTTTTGAGTGCCGCCAGGACGATTTCTCTGGCTGTCAGCAAACGAAATTTCAATAGTTTACCAATTTTTTCATTTAAAAGAGCATTAATCTCTTCGAGTGCTTCGTCTAAACCTTCACGTGTGCGAATAACTCCCACCTTCTCCCACATGATCTTGCGCAGCAGATTTTTCTTGGCTTTGTCATCTTTGAAACTCATCACCTCTTCCGTTACGCCGAAGTGGCGAAGAGAAACATCCTCGTCAGTCGCAAGAATCCGTTCTGCGGCACGCTTGGAGAAGACCATCGCTTCTAAAAGTGAATTCGAAGCAAGGCGGTTGGCACCATGGACGCAAGTGGATGCCACCTCTCCGACGGCATAGAGTCCCTTGATGTTTGGAACGGCACCGTCTAAGTCCGTTTTGATACCGCCTATGGCATAGTGAAAGGCCGGAGAGATGGGGACGCGCTGTGAAGGTACATTGTAGCCGATGGCATGAAACTTTTTGTAGATATTTGGAAAACGGTGCATAAAGTACATTTCGTCGAAATTGGACATGTTGAGATAGACTTTTGACCCTGTTCTGGCGACATAGTCGAAAATGCTCTTACTGACGATATCACGGGAAGCAAGCTCTCCCCGCTTATCATAATCGAATAAAAAGCGTCGTCCCTCTTCGTCTTCTATCGTCGCTCCTTCACCACGAAGCGCTTCTGTCAGGAGCATCTTTTGTGCGAGATTGGAGTTGACGAAGACGGTCGGATGAAACTGCATCATTTCCATATTTTCCAGTGCAATGCCTTTTTCAACGCAAAGTCCTTGCATATCGGCACTGATGGTAGGCGCATTGGTATGGTATTCGTAGAGACTGCCGACACCTCCGGAGGCAAGGATGACGTTCTTTGCGTAGATATTGCGCAATTTTCTATTTTCGAGTACCGTTACGCCGTAACATCTGTCGTTTTCTATGAGCAGATCGACGACACGGGTGTTGCCGAGCATGGGATGAGGGTTTTTTTCAAGCAAAAAGTAGTGGATGTAACGTCCCGTCGCATCACCGCCCGCATGGAGAATGCGCTCGGTCGAGTGGGCCGCTTCTTTCGTGTAAAGAAGATTGCCGTTTTCATCTTTGTCGAACTCAAATCCCATTACTATGAGTTCATCGATGACTTTTCGGGAGTTTTTGCTGAGAACTTCGACAGCTTTTTTGTCGCAAAGCCCCGCTCCTGCTTCAAGTGTGTCATGTATATGGTAGGGGATATCGGCTTCATTTTTTGCCAGTGCGACACCGCCCTGGGCATAGAAGCTGTTGCATTTGAATGCTTCGCGCTTGTTGATGATAAGGACTTTTTTCTCCTTAGGTATATGGGCGGCGGCGTAAAGCCCCGCAAGGCCGCTGCCAACGATGATGATGTCATAGGTCATTGTTTACTCTTTTTTGGATGGATGATGACGGTGACGTTGTCATCTATCTGCTCTTCATAATAGGGAGCTTTTTTGTAGCCGCATCCGTTGAAGTTTAATAAAACTGTAGCTATAATAAGCGGATGAAAAAGGCGCATGATATTCTCTCTTCCTTGCAAAATCAACCTCAGTTTCGAAAATTACATAACGTTCGTTGTATAGAGAGGATCCTCTCCGTTTTCCTGCCTGCGGTGCAGCGTTTTGTCGATTTTGGATATATCAAGAACGATACGCTCTTTGTCGTACTCAACCACAACGCCGGCAAACAAGAGTTCGATAATAATATAAAAATGATTAAAGATCTGTTAAAGAGCGTCAAGATAGAGGAGTGCGAAGGAGTGCGCTTCTCACAGATCAAGGCCTTTGTGACTAACAGACCAAGACGTAAACAAGAGAGAAAAAAAGAGACCGTTCCTTTTTACGAAGAGCGCTCGCGCGGGGAGTTCGATATTGAGATGATCAAAGATATGGAGCTGAGAAATATCGCTAAAGAGATACGTGAGATCGTTAAAAATGGATAGAGAAGCGTTAGAAAAGAAGATAAAAAATCTTCCAAAACAGCCGGGAGTCTATCAGTACTTCGATGAAAAGGGCAGGCTGTTGTATGTCGGTAAAGCTAAAAACCTCGCCAATCGAGTCAAAAGTTACTGGAGTTTTTCGCCGCTTCGTCCAAGCTCCAACCTTTCGTTGCGCATCAAAAAGATGATCAGCGAAGCGGTGAATCTGGAGTATATCGTCGTCAAAACGGAACATGATGCGCTGCTTTTGGAAAACTCGCTTATAAAGCAGCTCAATCCCAAGTACAACATTCTGCTGCGGGATGACAAAACCTACCCCTATATCTATATAGATCGTTCAGAGGAGTATCCTCGCTTCGATATCACAAGAAAGATTATCGATTCCAAGGATATCAAGTATTACGGCCCCTATTCGGTAGGAGCACGCGATATACTCGACTCGATCTACGAGCTTTGCAGACTCGTGCAGAAAAAATCCTGTCTCAAAGGGGGCAAAGCATGTTTGTTCTACCAGATCAAAAAGTGTCTTGCCCCGTGTGAGAAGAGAGTACCAAAAGAGATATACGACAAAGAGGTGGCAAAAGCCGACGGCTATATCAAGGATAAAAAAGCACTTGTAAAAAAGCTGCAAGAAAGGATGACGTTTTATGCCGAGGAGATGCGTTTTGAGGAGGCTGCGGAACTGAGAGACCGTATCGAACGCATAGAACGCAGTAGTATCCGCAGCGATATCGATCTGGCAAGCAGTGAGAATTACGACATCTTCGTTGTACGTTACGATGATGTACGGGCTGCGATGGTACGTGTTTTTATGCGAGAAGGGAAGATCGTCTCCAGTAGTTCGGATACAATTATGATAAAAGAGAATTTCGATGATAAAGAGCTGCTTTCACGATCCATTCTCAATTTCTACGCTTATACCAAGCCGCCTGTTGTTGCTCCTATTCTTGTCAATCTTGAACTGGAAGATGCAGAACTGATCGAGGAGTATCTTACAAAAGAGTTTGGGAAAAGGGCGCGCATAGCAGTACCAAGGCGCGGTGTGAAGAAGCAGCTTGTCAATCTCGCACTCCTCAATGCCGAAGAGATCCTCAGACAGGCAAAAACCAAAAAGCAAAACCGCATCGAAGAGGAGATCAAAGAGCTTTTTGATTTACAGCATACGCCGCAGCGCATCGAATGCTTCGATAACTCGCATCTTGCAGGCAAAGCGACAGTCGGGGCGATGGTGGTCTGGGAAGAGGGCGGATTTAAAAAGAGCGAATACCGCCACTATCATCTCGAAGCGAAAGATGAGTATGCGCAGATGCGAGAGATGCTTGTGCGTCGCGTAGAGAGTTTCAAGACCAAGCCACCACCCGATCTGTGGGTGATCGACGGCGGTGCGACACTGCTGAAACTTGCAAACGACATCATTCAAAGCAGCGGTGCGAACGTCGATGTGATCGCCATCGCCAAAGAGAAGATCGATGCCAAGGCGCATCGTGCCAAAGGAAAAGCCAGGGATCTCATCCATACAAAAGAGGGAGAGATGCATCTTAAAGAGAGTGACAAACGGCTGCATTTCATTCAGCGGCTGCGTGACGAAGCACACCGTTTTGCCATTACGTTTCATAAAAAAACGAAGTTGAAACTCGATAAAGAGAGTGAACTACTCAAGCTCAAAGGTATTTCAGAAGCGAAAGTAAAAAAGCTCATCAATTATTTTGGAACGTTCGAGGCTGTAAAAGCAGCTTCATTGGAGGAGATTAGTACAATTGTAAACAGTAAAGATGCAAAAATTATAAAAAAAATGTACGGATAAGAAGACTTTATATGGATTTGTGATATATTAAGGGCACGAACTGAAATATTTCGTTGAAACGCGATTTGGAAATATATAAGAAGGTAAAGAGATGGGGAAGATAACACCGGTTGACGAAGAGTTCCGTTTCGATAATGAGGGTGTTCTGGTTAGCCAGACGGATAAAGAGGGTATCATTACCTATGCCAACAAACGTTTTCGGGATGTATCCGGTTACACTTATGATGAATTGATCGGAAAGCCGCACAGTATCGTGCGCCATCCGGATATGCCGCGTATTACGTTCGCGAAGATGTGGGATACGATACAAAGTGCTCAGGTCTTTAACGGCACTATCAAAAATATGCGTAAAGACGGCAGGTACTATTGGGTGGATTTAGAGATACTGCCCATAAAAAACGAAGAAAGTCAAATCACGGGATATATAGCTGTGGCCCGTTCTGCCTCAAGAAAAGATATAGAGGAGAACGAAGAACTCTATAAAAGGATGCGAGAAGCTGAGAGAGAAGGGGGAGCATAATGATCATATACAATCATAAGAAAGAGTTTGTCGGTATCGAAGAGAAAGATCTCAAAGCTCTCAAGCTTTCCAGTCTCGCCGAATTACAAAACGAAGTTGCCGATTTTGCGGATCTTTTTGTCAAAACCCCCGGATTTATTCATAATTTCAAACATGTTCACTGGATCGACTTTATTAAAAGTGCCGACTCGATAGATGAAAATCGTGTGATTATAAGCGTGAAGGGCCGGAACTTCAAAGCTGTAATCGATTTGCATAAATTCTATTTGGTTGATGACCCGCAAAAAGAGGCATATGGTATCGTGTTGAGTGCTTTGCGCGAATTGACCAAAGAGGAGAACGAGCGAATTTCCGGTGATCTCGCACACAGAAGTGTCACAAAGCCGAGTGAACCTGTCTTTTCTGCTGTAGAGGGTGCACAAGAGAGCAAAAAGATCGAAGAGACGCTGAGCCGAGATGAAAACGAAATCGAAGAAGAGCCGCTGATGTTCGATCTTGAAGAGGAACCAAAAGAGGCAGCTCCAGTGGAAGAGACGCCGCTGGAGCTTTCTGTGGAAGAGGAACCCGCAAGAGTGGAGGAGGAGCTCTTTATTGAGGAGGAAGAAGATAAATTCAAAGACTATCATTTTGATCCTGAACTTGCGGCAAAAGAACTGGGCTTACCGACGGATCTTGTAGAAGAGTTCATTCAAGATTTCATAGCACAGGCTCGCGAGTTCAAACCAGAACTGTATGAAGCGCTGGATATGGGTCGTATCGACAATCTGCGAATGCTTTCGCATAAACTCAAAGGGGTGGCCGCAAATCTGCGGATTGAAGATGCTTTCGATGCGCTTGTGACTATCAACACTTCCGACGATATCGGTCTTGTCAAAAGAACGCTCGACCGTTTCTACAATATCATCATTAAAAAACTTGCCGGTGAAGAGATCAAGAGTGTCGAAAGGCCAAATGCAGCCGTTTCGAACGAGCAAGCGAAAGCAGAGGAAGATGCGATTACTCTAGATTTGGATGATCTCACGTTGGAAGCACCGCAAGAGATGAGCGTAGAAGATGTAGAGCATACACCTCAGGCGGAGGAAGAGAAAATTGAACTCGATTTTGATGAGGATGGTCTCTTCATTGAAGAGAGTGCACCCTCATCTTCACTGGAAGGGACACAGCCTGATATTGAGGGTAAAGAGGAAGAACCTCCAACTCTTCCACTCAAGGAAGAGCCGGAAGAGCCGCTAGAACTCGACGTAGGTGATGATGAAATAAAAAGCGGCGATGCCGATGTCGTACAAGAAGAGCAGTCGCCAGAGGAAGTTCTTGAAGTTCCTATAGAAGCAGAAGAAGAAAAGCAGGAAGAGAGAGATCTATATCTCACTATAGACAAACGGCGCATAGCAAGTGAGCTTGGAATAGATATCGAAGTATTTGAAGAATTGCTGGATGACTATGTGAATGATATGGAAGCCGGATTGCTGCAACTTGAAGAGTTGCTTGCAAAAAAAGAGCAAAGCAGTGCCAAAAAGCTTGCTTTACGTCTCAAAGGGATGAGCGATAACATGCATATGAGTGCCGTTGCGGAAGAGTTTGAACACTTCATCAAGGATGAAAACGAGGATAAAGCCATGCTATTGCAAAAAATAAAAGCTCAAATAAACTCGATTGAGAGGATGTAAACGATGAAATTAGGATTAAAAAACAGACTTCGCCTTATCAGTTTGGTGCCTTTGATTATTCTTTTTAGTGTCGCGAGTTATTTCGTTTACAGTTCGTATCAGAATTATGTCGATGCAGATAAACTGAAAAACAAGCTTGTCGAAAACAAATACCTTAACGATCTGCTTACCAACGTAGCCCGTGAGCGTGGTATGAGTGCTATGTATGTCGGAAAAGGATCGGATGTCATTTTTGCTTCACTCTCGAAGCAGCGTACCTTTACGGACAAGGCGGTTGCGAAATATTTGGATTTTCTCAAAAACAACAGTGAAAGCGGAAAGTCGCAGAAACAGAGTTTCATCCAAAAATTCAAGACAAGCGTGGCCGAGTTCAAAAAGATACGTCCGCTTGTAGACAAGCGCAGCGTCGAGTTTGAGAAAATGTTCGATACCTATACGAAAACACAGAAACTGCTTATAGATGAGACGCAAAAGCTGGGGATCAAAAGTATCGATCCTGTTATTTCCAGGCTTTTTAGCGTGTATATTACCTTTATTAAAGCCAAAGAGTACAGTGGAATAGAACGGGGCTACGTTTCTTATTTTCTTTCCAAAAAAGCACCGATGGAAGAGGAACAAATCAGCCGTCTTATCTCTATTATCGGGAAGGCGGATGCGATAGCGTACGACGCCATCACGGACAAAAATCTCAAAGCGAAACTCGATGCTATCTTCGAGAATGAAGATGCGAAAGAGCTTTTTGACGATATCAATGCGGAAAGAACGAATATCCTTGCGGTGGCAAAAGACGGAGATTACGACATCAGTGCGGGTATCTGGTTTGCTATGATATCCGAAAAGATCAAGCTGCTTACACAAGCGGAAAAGTTGCTTTCTGCGGCGATGGATGCCAGAGCGGCGGAGATCCAGCAGGATTCCATACAGATTCTTGCGATTGCGGTAACGATCTGGCTTATCGCCATCCTTTTGGCGGTTCTTGGTTATTTCATCTCCAATCAGATAGCCAGAAACATTAGAGGATTGCAGGAAATTCTTCTCAAAGCGGCAGAAGATACTGGCGGTGCGGAAAGCTTCAATCTCGATCTCGATACTGCTGAGGGAACGGAACAGGCTTACAGACTGCTTGAGCGTATTATCGAACAGACGAAAAAAGATAAAGAGGCGGCGCTTGAAGCCAATGAAGCAAAATCGATGTTCCTTGCAAATATGTCCCATGAAATTCGTACACCGCTTAACGGTATTGTCGGATTTACAGAGTTGCTTCGAGATACGGAACTGAATGAAGAGCAGATGGAATTTGTCGAAATTATAGAAAAATCTTCGGAAAATCTGCTTGAGATCATCAACAATATTCTCGATCTCTCCAAGATTGAGAGTAACAAGCTTGAGATCGAAGATATCGTCTTCAATCCTATCGAAGAGTTCGAAAGTGCCGTCGAAGTGTATGCGGTCAGAGCAAGCGAGAAGAACATCGATCTTGGATGTTTTATCGATCCGCGACTGGAGGCTCCGCTCAAAGGGGATCCGACCAAACTTAAAGAGGTTATCATCAACCTGCTTTCCAACGCTGTCAAATTTACCAGCAGTGGAGGATCGATCAATGTCGACATCCGAGAAGTGGAATCGCATCAGGAAGGATTCAGACGTGTAAGATTTGAAGTTCAAGACAGTGGTATCGGGGTAACGAGTGAACAAAAAGCACGGATATTCGAAGCTTTCTCGCAGGCGGATACTTCCATTACACGAAAGTATGGGGGGACAGGTCTTGGTTTGACGATTTCGAGTCGCTTTATCGAGTTGATGGGCGGTCAGCTCGATCTGCATTCCGAACCGGGAGAAGGAACGACTTTCTTCTTCACGATCGATTTTGAAGAGGTTGAGAGTGAGATAGAAACGAAGGAAGGTAAGTTTGGCTATTTGAGTGCACTCATTCTTGAAAACCCTCACAGAACGAAACAGCAGGACAAGTATCTCCGAGAATATCTCGATTATTACGGTGTCAAATATACGGTCTCAGACAGTGCGGAACGGATGAGTGAACTTGCGAAAGCCAAAAAATACAACCTGATGTACGTCGATTTTGATTATCTCAGCGGGGAAGAGCTCGTGGAATGTTCCGAGCTCTCGCCATCCCTTGTGCTGTTGACAAAATCGTTCAACATGAAACAGATAGAATCTCTTGGAATCCATCCGTATAAAACCCTGTACGAGCCGCTGACGACATCGAAAGTCAAACGTTCACTTGAAGACTATAAAGAGGAAGAGAAGGAAGTCGTACAAGAGGAGCACAAAAAGGTCGAGGAGAAACCTAAAACAATCAAATCCTTCAAAGAGGGTGAAGCGAAGTTCAAAGCCAAAGTTTTGGTAGCTGAAGACAATATCATCAATCAGAAACTCATCAAGAGGACGTTGGAGGATCTCGGCCTGGAGGTCGGACTTGCAAGCAACGGCCTTGAAGCGTTCCAAAAAAGAAAAGACGGTGATTACGATCTGATCTTTATGGATATTCAGATGCCGTTCCTCGATGGTGTTGAAGCGACGAAGGAGATACTGGCTTGGGAGAAGGAGTTCGGGAAGAAGCATGTACCTATTGTCGCATTGACTGCAAATGCTCTCAAAGGAGACAGAGAACGTTTCCTTGCAGAGGGACTGGACGAATACACCACAAAGCCCCTTGTCCGCGATGAAATCGTAGCCATTCTCAACCATTTTCTTGCGGATCATATTGTTTATATAAACGAGGAAAACGAGCAGGGACAACTGCAAAACGAGTCGGTAGAAAAGGTTGACACAGAAGGGGAGATAAAAGCGCGCGAAGCGGTGGAAAATGAAGAAAAACCGCAGGTCGAAGAAGAAGTTGCCGAAGAAGAGGAAAAACCCGAAATTCAAAAAGAGCCGCAGCATAAAGATGAGACGGCAGAGGAGCAACTCGAAATAATAGAGGAAAAACCCGAAATTGAAGAAAAACTGCAGTTCGAAGAAGAGAGCGGGCAGGGCGGAGAAATTTTACAAGAGTCTGAAGTTGAAGAGGAAGAAACATCCCAGGAGGAACTTCTCGAAACCCTGCAAGAGGATGAAAAAGAGAAACTCGAAGTTCAAGAAGAACCGTTAGAACTGGAGAGTGAAGAGAGTCATAAAGAGTTGACTGAAGCACCTTTGCAAATAGAAGAAAACATCGAGATAGAAGAGGAACACACCTCTGAAAATGAAGAAAATATTTCAGAGGAAAAATACACGAAAGATGTGCTTGTGATCAAGAAAAGTTCACTGGAGACGAATCTGTTTTGCAAAGTCATAGAAAGTCTCGATTACGAATGTGACAAAGCTGCCGGATTGGAAGAGGGCATAGAGAAAACAGGAGAAAATGGATACAAAGTGATTGTAGTCGATGCGGAGCTTGATGGTTTTGATATAGATAAACTAAAAGAGAGTACGTCGGATTCGAAAATAGTCGTCGTCAGAGATTCACTGACCTCACTCGATGAAAAAACAAAAGAGGAAGCCGATGAAGTGATCAACAATTTCGCCAATCAAGACACGTTGCGATTAGTTTTAGAAAAATTCATAAAAGGATAATGGATGAAGAGAGACAACCTGGTTGTACTGGCAGTCGATGACGATATGATCAATCTCAAACTGCTGAAATCGATGCTGCTGAAAACCGGAAAAGTGAAGGAGGTCATTGAAGCGAAAAACGGAAGTGACGCGATAGGTGTGCTCAAAAGTAGAGAAGATATCGACTTGATACTACTGGATATCATAATGCCTATCATGAACGGCATAGAGGTGCTGAAAGTCGTACGTGCCGATGACAGTCTCAGACAGTTGCCTATTATCGTACTGACAACAGATGAAACGAAAAAGGCGGAAGCGCTTGATCATGGTGCCAATGGATTTTTGACAAAACCGATCCGCCACGATAAGCTGGTCAAACAAATCTCACAGATGATAGTCTAAAAGGAAGGCACTCAGACAAGTGCCTCTTTAAGGACCTCTTCTATACGGGTGACAGGGATGATTGAAAGCGTCTCTTTCACTTCATCAGGGATTTCGTCGAGATCTCTTTCGAAATTTTTTTCCGGAATAAGCGCTTTTGTTATTCCCGCTTTATAAGCGGCAATAAGCTTTTCTTTGAGTCCGCCTATTGGCAGAACGTTTCCACTGAGACTTACTTCGCCTGTCATAGCGACATCTCCGCGCACTTTTTTGGAACTGAGGATGGATGCGATGGCTGTTACCATCGCTATACCTGCACTCGGACCGTCTTTTGGGGTCGCGCCGTCTGGAACATGCAGATGCAGATCATAGCGTTTGTAGACTTCACTTGGATTCACCTTTTGTTTCTCTTCAAGCTCTTTGACGGTTTTTGGTATCTCTTTTTGAGCTATGGGGAGTTTTTTGGTATCGATGAGTGTTTTTACGACGCTAAATGCGATGCGGGCCGATTCTTTCATAACATCTCCGAGACTTCCTGTGAGCTGCAAGGAGCCTTTGCCTCGGATACGGATGGATTCTATCTTGAGAACATCTCCGCCTACTGCCGTCCACGCTAGACCGTTGACAATGCCAACAACAGGCTTTTTGTCGATCTTTTCTATCTCGAATACGGTTTTGTCAAAATATTCTTTGAGATTTTTTAGAGAAATGGAAACCTTTTTCGTCTCTGGGTTTTCAAGGAGCTCTTTTGCGACTTTACGGCACATCTGTGCTATTTTTCGACGAAGATTTCTCACACCGGCCTCACGTGTGTAGCTGTGAATCAGCTCTTTGAGTGCCGAGTCGGTAATGGAGAGTTCACTCTTTTTGAGTCCATGCTTTTTTAACTCCTGCGGGATGAGATAGCGCTTGGCGATCTCGAACTTCTCTGTCGGTGTATAGGAGCTGACGAAGATGAATTCCATTCTGTCGCGAAGCGGTGCGGGGATACGTCCCACATCGTTCGCAGTAGCGATAAAGATAACCGAGCTTAGATCGATGTCGAAGTTGAGATAGTAGTCCCGAAATGCACTGTTTTGCTCCGGATCGAGGATCTCAAGGAGTGCCGAGGTCGGATCGCCTCTGTGGGAGATACCTACCTTGTCGATCTCATCAAGCACCATGACGGGATCCATCTCTTTGGCATCGATGAGCCCCTGGACGATACGTCCGGGCATTGCACCGACATAGGTCCGTCGGTGTCCGCGAAGCTCATTGACATCTTCCAATCCGCCAAGGGCGATGCGTACCAAACTTCTTCCGAGCGCTTTGGAGATGGAGTTGGCAAGTGAGGTTTTCCCTACCCCGGGAGGTCCTGCAAAACAGAGGATCGCTCCCTCTGCGCTTGCATGTTTTTTGCCGCGAAGTTCAAGTAACTCTTTGACGGCGAAGTATTCGACTATGCGCTCTTTTGGTTTTTCAAGAGAGTAGTGATCCTCATCAAGCTGTTTTTGCACATCTTTGATATCAAGCGGCTTGGAAGAGAACTCACCAAAGGGGATTTCAAGCACGAAATCGAGATAGGTCTGTGTCATACTCGCATCACTGGAGTCAGGATGCATTCTGGCATAACGCTCTATCTGCTTGGCGATCTCCTTGTAGGCATCTTCGCTCATCTTCTCCTTTTTGGCTTCGAGTTTCTCCCAGTATTCGTCTATTTCGTCTTCACGCGCGGTATCGACACCGAGTTCCTTTTGGATCTCCTTGAGCTGCTCTTTGAGGAAGTACTCTTTGTTGACCTGCTCGATCTTGGAGTGAACTTTGGAGCGTATCTCTTTTTGGAGTTTGTTTGCTTCGATCTCCTCTATGAGGATGTCTATAAGCAAAAAGAAGCGGTTTTCGGTATTTTCTTCTATGAAAAGTTTATAAGCCTGATCTTTTTTGAGTTTGAGTGTCGAGCTGATGAGATCGATGATACGGTTATAATCGTGATTTTCTTCGATGGTGCGTAGCAAATCGGGCGGGAAATAGTTGGTGATCTGCGAGAGCGTTCGCACTTTCTCGCGAACGATCGCAAGAATCGCTTCGGCTTTGAGATCGTCCAGCGGTGTAGGGATGATCGTATCGACACGCGCTACAAGCGGATCGGTAGAAACCGGCATAAGTATTTTTGCACGAGCAAGCCCTTGAAAGAGTATTTTCACCCTGCCGTCAGGCAGTGAAACTTTGCGCATGATGTTTCCTACCACCCCTGCATCGTAAATCGCATCGAATGTGCGTTCACCTTCATGTCCCGGTTTTGTCGGAGTGACCATTACAAGCGTGCTCTCATGCATCGCCTGGGTGACGGCTTTGATGTTGGCGTCATCTCCCAAAAAGATTGGAGAGATCATAAAAGGGTATAAAAAGATATCATCTTCGGCGATGACGGGAATATCTGCCGGAAGTTCTGCATAGTTGCTTAGTTTCATCGTTTACCTCGTAGTGTTTGTTTGTTGTTTGTGGTGTCGTTGTCGTCCTGGATGGAGTTTCTCGAAACAACGCTTTGCGTATCAGGGATCAAGAAAGCGTACCAGCTTCCTGTTCCATCCCCTTCGAACCACTCTCTGTACCAAGGAGTTCGTGCCCGCTCGACTTTGCTCCAGTTGATCCATTTTTCTTTGATTTTATCGCGGTAGAATCTTGCCGCTTTGGGCTTGTCTATGCGCTTGTAGAGTGAAGCTATCGCCTCGTCGAGCACCGCTTTGGAGAGCAGTAGGCGTGTGAGCATTGTATCGACGACATAGTAGTGCATCGAATGGGGATACTTTCTTTTAAACGCTTGTGCTTCCGCTATCGCTTCATCTATAAGTGCCTGATCACGTCTGGGATTGGGCAAAGAGAGATATTTCGCTTTGACTTTCAAAAATTCTGCCTCCTCTTTGTCGCTTTCGTTGGCTGCAAAGCGTCTGACATATTCGTCAAGATAGTGTTCTGCCAGGAGGTACTCTTCGTTGTACATATGCGCCAGCGCCATTATAAACGTAGCCTGCGGCAACAGCGGTGAACCTATATGCTCTCCCTGCAGCGAACTGTAGTAACTGTCAGCTTTGTCGAGATCACTTTCGGAGATAGATTTGATCATTTTCGAGTACCAGTATATCGCCGGTTTGTTATACTCTTCGACATCTTTGGAACAAGATGACACGAACAATACGACAACCAAAATGCTAAATAGCTGCAAAATATATTTCAAAAAGTATCCTTCTTTTTTTGATGATATTCTATCGAAAATAAATACAACAAGTATTAAGGGCACCTCTAAAAACCCTAAATTGCCCTTAATCAACGCTCCTGGAAATATGGATCAATAAATAAAATATAATTTTTCTGATAACACAATATGCTTTTTCAGACTGAAAATGGACATATTCAGCTTATATTAAGCTTAGTTGAGAGTATAATTAGAAATGAGCGAGTGTTATTTCGCTACATGAGCCCTGTACAAGTGTGCAGGAAAAACTCTCAAGTGAGAGGAAAGGGTGAGTAGGATGAATGTTTTGATATTGATGAGTATCATCATACTGTATAAGCTTTTCTTGGGAAAAGAGAAAAGCAGATACATGGGGTCCATTTTGCTGATTGCTTTGCTCTATGAAGCAGCAGCGGCGGATAGCTTGGTAAGGCGGACGGGGAGTCAGTTCGATACTGCCGAAGAAAGAATTTCCAACGGTTCTATGTATATAACAAGCAGTGATTTGGAACTTGTGTATGACGGTCACAAACAGGCTGTCGGGATTCGATTTCCAAACATCACTGTTCCAAAAAATGCGACGATAACGAGTGCATATATACAATTTCATGCCGACGGTACGACAACAAGTACTCCGGTGAATCTAACCATCAAAGGAGAAGCGTCGGACGATGCGAGCAGTTTTGGTTACTCATACCATGATGTAACAGGGCGGAGTACGACAGGTGCGGTCGTATACTGGGATGACATACCGGCATGGAGCCATGATAACGATGCCGGGAGCGCGCAACGCACTCCCAATTTGAAAAGTATCGTTCAGGAGATCGTTAACAGAGGCGGATGGTCGAGCGGCAACGCTATGGCGTTTATCATAACCGAACATGGTGACAACGGAAGCAGACTAAGAAGAGCGGAGACGCACCATGGAGACGATGAGTCACCGACACTCTACATCGAGTACACGACGGGCGGTTCTTCCGGGTGTGGCGGTTGTGACTGTTCTTTAGATAAAGAACCTGACAATGACAGCTCGCCGGGCGTGGCGATCCCGGGGCTCGATGGAGCCACGAGCGATGCCAGCAGATGTATCAGCGGAAGCTCGGAGAATGACGATGAGGATTATTATCATTTTACGGTACAAACACCGGGACAGCTCGATATCACCACCTCTTCACCAAACGGACATGACTATCATATGGAGATTGTGTCCGATGTGCAAGGAACGCTTTTAAGCTACGATACGGATCAAAATCGCAATCTTTCCTATACGCTTTCGGCAGGAGAGAAGATTACGGTTCTATTTAAGGAGAGTGGTGACGACCTTGACGAATATCAGGCGAATTTCACTTTTACCAAGAGCAATACCGGCTGTGACGGTTGTGACTGTTCTTTGGACAAGGAACCTGACAATGACAGCAACCCGGGTGTCTTGATACCGGATCTGGATCAGGTCGATCACAATGTAACAACTTGTTTTTCCGGTGAATCGGAAAATGACGACAAGGATTACTACCATTTCACGACCGCGTCTGGCGGTATCTTGCATGTTTTGACATCGTCTCCAAACAATCATCGCTATCATATGGAGATCCAATCAAACAAGCAGGGAACGCTTCTGTCGTACGATACGGGTGAAAATAGAGACCTGACCTATACACTTACTCCCAACGAAAGGATCACCTTCCTTTTTAAAGAGACGGGTGACGATAAGGACAAGTATCAGGCCAACGTAACGTTTACTGTAAGCGAGTACATTGAAAGTGCCGATGACATCTGTTATGTCGGTGATCCGGTAACGAGCGGGTTGTGTACCGGCATTGGAGGACTTGACTGTACGAAAACGATTACCTTGAAAAGTCTGGACAACATTGACGATGTAAAAGCGATCATCGATGCATCGAGTCTGATGAGCGGAAATTTGTTCAGTGACTGTGGGGTCGACGGTGTGTCGGGCACAGACAAAAACGAAGATGAAGATGGAGCCTGCTATGTCGACAACGATATCAACATGGGGCCTGTAGGTATGTTCAACAAGGGTGTGCAGTACAATGTAGCTTCCAATATGCAACAAGACGAAAATCATAGTATTTACGATTATGCATTGTTTGATATCAGCTTTTTCAAAACGGAAACGCTCTATGCGACTTATACGAAAAACGGACAGAAATACAGAGGCAAAGTGAAGCAGTGTTCCAAATGGCACTGTACAAACTTGAGTAAAGGCGATCGAGATTTTACCATAAGAAATCCGGAAAATACGAGAAATATCTATGGGAACTATACGGTTATAGGCAATGAAAACCTCTGTACCGACCATAATGAAGACGGAACGTGTGTAGGCGATACGAAAACGACGAGCAACTCTCATCCCTCTTTGTATGTGGATGTGGACGACAATGCCTCTACCGTCAATTCATCGAGTTCCACGCTTTCCATTCCATCCGGTGCCAAAGTGGTATGGGCTGGTCTTTACTGGCAGGGAACGATACACAACAGTGACAACGATGATGATCCGTACGATGAAGATTTCGGACGTGACAATCTATGGGTCGAAGGCAACAAAATCCTCGGTGCCACCAATGTCGACGACGGGCATAAAGAGATCGATCTGCTTGCGGATAACAACGGATACGGTGCCTACAATGCCTGTAAAGTGAAATTCAAAGTACCGGGTAAAGGATATGTCGAGGTTGCAGCCGACCAGTTGGATTTTTATCAACTCGGATACGGCGGATATGCGGATGTCACAAAACTGCTGGATGCAGATAACCCAAACGGCGTCTATACGGTTGCGGATATCAAATCCCAAACCGGTAGAGAGACGGATCATGGGAACTATGCGGCCTGGTCGCTTGTCGTGATATATAAAAAGGATGACGACAAATTTAGAAATATCTCTGTATTTGACGGGTATGTCACTGTAAACAGTGCATACAGAGGTGAGCTTCATATGAACGGTTTTCTTACGAGAAAAGCACCGCCCGTAAGATCGAAGCTGGCGTTTTTCACACTCGATGGGGACGGCGGAAGAAACTCGATATCCGTTGACGATCAGAAGATATCCAACGCAAACCATCCGGCGGATCGCTTTTTCAACTCGACTATCAGCAGCGACATCGTCAGAGATCCCGATTATGTAAGTGCGAGGGTCGATCTGGATTACATCGACTTGGTCGATGTTCTGAAGCCTTCACAGACAAGTGCCGTTTTGAAACCGCGCTCAAAGGGAGATAGATATACCGGATCCTATTTCATTATGTCCGCGGACTTGCGTCAAGTGGATATCTGTTACGATTATACCTATGGACAAAGCGGTGCGTACAGGACGGCACCGAGTATCAAACCGGCCATTATTCAAGGCAGTTTCAACAGCGATCCGATCGATGTTAAGCTCTACTTTAAAAATCAGGAAAACTCGGATATAGAGATTAAAAATCTTTATGTCAACATCGATCCTATCGACAGTAACACGACCTATAAGAGTAACAGTACCTACGTGACGCCGCCAAAAGGTCAAATGACTTTTGTGCCCGACAGCGGAAGAGTCACTTCATCTACACGGGATGACAACATTTCCATTGGCAACGGTAACTTGAATAGTTTGGATTACTTTTATGTGTATTATTCGTTGAAGCATTCTCAGCCGGATATCAATGCGAAAATTCATGCAACGCTTCATTTCGATTTGGTTGTAAATACCGGTAATGAGGTAATTACATTAGGCAACTCACAGGCAGATCTTCAAACTATGCAGCCGTGTCAGAACAGCAATGTCTATCAGCCGGCACCTGGATACTTCAATGTCGTTCACAAAGCATTTTACAAAGATGATTCGAATTACTACTTTAATCTTCCGACGCAGATTGTCGGGAGATATACCGACAAGTTTTTAGTCGAATCGATGGATCCGGATGATTTGAACAAAACCAAAACCGGCGTAAAAGACAAAAACGTAACAGTAGAGATGCTCGATGTATCCGGATTTCACTATTCGACGGCGACCTGTACGGATTCCAATGCCACTGTCATAAGCGGTCAGCCCATCACCGTTATATTCAATAATGACAATACGACATTCACTGTTCCGCTTGACAAGTCTCAAATGTCATCATACGGCTTTTTTGAGAGGGCGATTCAAAATGCCGCCTTTAGAATGGGGTATTATATCGATGACAATGCTTCGCAGAGAGTGTATACCTGCTCCCGCGACAACTTCGCAATCCGCCCCGAAGCGTTTCATATGCACCTAAGTGACAGCAACAAATCAAACGGGAACATCTCGGTACCAGAGGGAAGTGCGCAGCAGAATATCGTCGCGGAGTACGATTACGATATTGATGTCAATGCGACGACATACGGCAGCAGCACTCCGGCGAAAGGTTATACAAAAAGTTTTGATGGTGTGTCTTCGACAAACGACAGTTACGGATTCAAATGGAGTAGTTCCAAAGACGATTCGGTCTGTAACGATACAAGCGACAAGAACGCTTCTCTCACATTCATTGATGGAAAAGAGAGCAATAAAGTCAGCGTGGACCAGGTGGGTGAGTACACTCTACTGCTCCGAGATAGAACGTGGACGACGGTAGACTCCAATCTCTCTTTTATGACGCATCATATTGGAGGATATTTTAAACCGGGTCGAGACTGTAAAAACGGTTCGACGATTGTCGGAAGCGAGAACGATACAAACAATCTCAACGGATGCGATATCAGCAGTGATTATGCGGCTGAGCATTACAGCGATTATTATCTCAAAGTTTTGCCGTATCGGTTTGAATTGGGAGAGATCGCCGCATCTTTAGGGTTGAAAGATCTAAGCGTCGGAAACAACGCTTTTGTGTATATGTCCGATGTCACCGATGCAAACGATCGAAATATGTCTTATCATCTCTATGGAGCCGTAAAAGCGGTTGGAGGGAGTGGTACGGTAATGAGCAACTTTGTCGACGGTTGTTACGCCGAAGATCTGGATCTGGATCTTGAGAACGACTATGAGGGCTCAAGTGCGATGCAGTACTATATAGATACAAACGATACCGCCATCGCGGTAACCGTGCATGAAGGTAACATTACAAAAAACGATACCGATACGCTTATGCAAAAGGCTTTTTTCGCTAAAGGCGGAAAGGGCAAGGCGCAAATCTTTTTGCGTTACAATATAAAAAGAGCCAAAGATACGGCGATCAATCCGGTCAAAGTCCGGTTTGGTGATTTCAATGCAACCTTCCATACTCCGCCAAGTGGAAATATTTATGCGAAGAGCGGCAGTGCATATAAAATTTCCGGCCGAAAAAACATGAACGATACACTCTATTTTTATTATGCCAAGGCGCATGTAAAAGATACGAATATAAAAGGAAACAACGGTAATGCGATAGGGCATTACGAGGTGTATTGCTACGGAAACGGCTGTAACAAAAATTATCTGCAGGATGAGCTGTATGGAGGAAAATCGTCCAACAGTGACGATCCGCGATGGTGGATAAACAGCAAACATACGGACAATTTCGGTAAGATACACAAGGTCGTTCAAAAAAAAACACCCCTAAAAGTGAAAGTGACGACAACACCGACAGGAAACGCTACAGAAACGATCGGACTGCAGTATGACGGGACAAAAGGGTATCCTTACAGAACCATCATGAAGATAGTTCCCGACGACTGGCTTGTCTACAACCGATACAACGCCAACGCCGATCATAATGAATTTGAGGTCAAGTTCGAATCGGCCGGAGGAAAATGGGCGGGGAAAGATGAGTCGAACAGTTCGACAAGGACATCGAATGCCGATAAAAATAGGATTCTACAATGGTAAAACGTTTTGCCTTTTCAATGATTGAACTTGTTTTCGCCATTGTTGTCGTAGCTGTTACGGTTCTTTCTCTGCCGCTGATGACGGATGTAACCTCAACGAGTAGTGCCGACACTATGAAAGAGGAGGAGGCAATCTTCGAAGCCTATGTCAAAGCGTTGGAAGTTACAGATGGGGTATACGGTGCCCTTTCGAACGAAACAGACACCACTTTGACGACTGGGAGTGGATATGCGCAGGGATTGAAATACCCTTTCAAAGTCGATGTCACGGTGACGCGAGGATCGGGATTTGGCGACCGGGATGCAGGTGATCAAAATATCTCTTTGGTGAGCGTGAGTGTAAAAGACAGTGGCGAAGTGGTGGCGAAACTCTACGCGTACGACTTCAACGTAACGAGGTGATAGATGTGTAGAAGCAAAAAGGGATTTACTTTCATAGAGATGATTTTCGTACTTATCATACTCGCCATTATTGCCAAATACGGTGTGGAGTTTCTCGCGCAGGCATATAGAAACTATCTCTACGAAAAGATAACGAACAAAATCGCAAATACAAGTTCGAGTGCCGTAGAATTCGTCGCCAAACGGCTGCAGTACAGGATACGCCCATCTGTCATAGTGCGAAAAGGGAGCACGACCGATTTCAGGGCGTTGGAAGGATTCAGTTTTACCGGGAGTGCGTCGGAGGATTACAATGTTCTTGAATGGATCGGATATGATATAGAGGGATTTAGAGGTGATGAGAATGCCACGCCTTTGTGGAGTGGAGTCATCGACAAGCAGGCTTCGTTGAACGATGGAGCGCATCTCGTTACACCCGGCAGTGATCTGGACGCTGTAGATGCACTTATTAAGGTGCTCTCCAATGGTGATTCGTCGCTCGATCACGCAGCGATCTATCTGTTCGCTGCGGAAAACGACATCAGAAGCGGTTTTGGATGGTATGGAGGCGATTCGATTGTGGATCAGAACTTGAGTTATGCGATGCACCCTGTCAAAAAAGCGGGGAAAACGCTCTTCGATCCCGCCGTAGGAAGTTTTACCGGCCTTTTCAACGATCTTACGGCAAAAGGCAAGTGGGATGCGCGTTATTACCTTGCATGGAGTGCGTATGCCGTAAGTCTGGAAGACGGTACGTTGAAGTTCTATTACGACTTTCAGCCCTGGGAGGGAGAAAAGTACACAGACGGTAAAAATGCGACGATCTTGACTCATGTCGGTACATTTAAAATGATACAGAAAGAAGGGGTTGTGAAGATTCAGATCTGTACAGCCAACGATATGAACGGCTCCGGAACGATGAATATAGGCAGGTTTGCACAATGCAAAGAAAAAACAATCTATTAAAACGGCGGCAACGCCCAGGTATAGCGATGATAATGGCCATCTTCGTGTTGGTCGTACTGGCGACCATTATGGCTTTTACGATACAGATGACCGTTAAAACGGGCAAAAGAGCGGCGGATGTCTATGTCGAAGAGCAGGCGAATCTCTTTGCAAAAAATGCCGCGGAGTACACTGTTTATAAAATCAGTAAAGACAGAAACTGCTCTTTGACTTCGTTCAATACCACTTTGAAAACTTACTACAACGTCAATGTCAATATCTCTTACATTCTCTCCGATACGACTGCCGCTTGTCCTGTAAGCAGCATCGCTCTCACTTCGGTAGGGGCTCCGGACGGTTACGCTTTCGCCAAAATAGACGTGACGGTTACAGTCAACAATCAAGCGGTCGACACGGAACCGGTGCAAATTTTCAGACGTTATTTGGAGGATATCACACCGTATGTGTATTGAGCTGATACGATTTAACTCACATTTAACCGTGCGATGCTATAATTCCGAATCAAAAAACAGTAAAGACTGCCTTTTTACGTAAATGTGAAAAGTCGGTTTATAAAAAAAAGGGTTAAATTATGAATGTTTCGTTCACTGGAAGACACATTGAACTCACAGACGCGATAAAAACACATCTTCAAGCTGCTGCAGAGTCTTTAAGCAAATTCAATATGGACATTATCTCTTTTAATGCCGTTGTCGATTCACAGCAGAGAAAAAGCAAAGAACACTTTACGGTGGAGTTTACGATCAACCTCGCACACAAGGGAACGGTCGTTATCAAGCAAAGAGACGAGGATCTTCATGCCGCTATCGATATGGCTGTCGATCGGGCGCAAAAAGCGCTTCGCCGAATTCATGACCGAGAGACGGATCATCAAAAAACAGGTCTCAATGTCGCCAAAGCCGAAGCCAACGAAGGCATCAACATGCATGAAGCCAAGCAGAGTGAAGAGGATGAGATTATTCCCGTAGAGCTTGAACTTTATAAACCAAGAGAGGTCGAAGACGTGCTTGAGGAACTCAAAAATTCTGACAAGATGTTCGAGATTTTCGTCGACAATGCGGGAAAAACGCGCGTTCTGTACAAAAGAAACGACGGAAAATTCGGCCTGTACTAAAAGGAATGGGGAGGTGCACTCCCTGCGCCGATCTTTCTTTCTTCAATCCCGCATTTTTATCTTTTTTACCATAAATTTTCGATATAATCGCTCTAATTTTTTTATAAGTGAATAATTATGGATGTACGCAAAGAGTTTTTAAACTATTTCGAGTCGAAAGGACACAGGATTGTTCCTTCCGCACCTCTTGTACCCGATGATGCTACGTTATTGTTCAATAATGCGGGGATGGTTCCTTTCAAGTCTATCTTTACGGGTGATGTACCGGTTCCCGAGAATCCGCGTGCGGCTTCATGCCAGGTATGTGTACGAGCCGGCGGTAAGCACAACGACCTTGAAAACGTCGGACATACGGCGCGTCATCATACCTTTTTCGAGATGCTTGGGAACTTTTCCTTTGGAGATTATTTCAAAGAGGATGCCATCGCTTTTGCGTGGGAGTTTATCACCGATGTTCTCCGTCTTCCTGTTGACAAATTGTGGGTGACGGTGCATGAAAGCGATGACGAAGCTGAAGCGATATGGAAGAAGTACATCGCAGCGGATCGTATCAAGCGACTGGGTGATAAAGACAACTTCTGGCAGATGGGAGAGACTGGGCCATGTGGACCGTGCAGCGAGATCTTTTACGATCAGGGTGCAGAGCATTTTAACTCTTCGGAGGATTACCTCGGCGGTGACGGAGACAGATTTCTTGAGATATGGAATCTTGTTTTTATGCAGTATGAGCGAAGCGCAGACGGCACGCTCAGCCCGCTTCCGAAACCATCCATCGATACCGGAATGGGACTTGAGAGAGTTGTAGCGATTAAAGAGGGTGTGTACAGCAACTATGACTCTTCACTCTTTATGCCGCTTATCCGCAAAGTTGAAGAGCTTATCGGCAAAGAGTACAAATACGAAAGCGGTGCGAGTTACCGTGTTATTGCCGATCATATAAGAACGACGACATTCTTACTGGCGCAGGGAGTGAACTTCTCCAACGAGGGGCGCGGTTATGTACTTCGCCGTATCCTTCGCCGTGCGATTCGCCACGGTTACCTTCTTGGCTTTAGAGAGCCTTTTATGTATAAGCTTGTCGATACACTTGTAGAGCTTATGAAGGATCCGTATGACTATCTCGATACGAAAAAAGAGAGTGTCAAAGAAGCGATCGAACTGGAGGAGGCGCGCTTTTTCAAAACGATCGAGAGCGGGATCGAACTTTTCAATAAAGAGCTTGAGAACACAAAAGATGTTTTCAGCGGCGAGGTGGCTTTCAAGCTTTACGACACATTCGGTTTCCCGCTCGATTTGACGGAAGATATGCTTAGAGAAAAAGGGCTCAGACTCGATGCAGAGCGTTTCGTGGAGTTGATGCAGGAGCAAAAAGAGCGTGCCAAAGCGGCTTGGAAAGGCAGTGGTGACGAGGCGGTACAAGGAGATTTCAAAGCGCTGCTTGAAGAGTTTGGAGCAAACGAATTCGTTGGATACGAGCTGACACACCATCACTCCAAAGTAGTTGCATTGCTTGATGCAAATTATAAAAAAGTGAATATACTTCCAAAAGATGCTCAGGGTTGGGTAATGCTCGATGTGACACCGTTTTATGCCGAAAGCGGCGGGCAGATCGGAGACATCGGCGAGCTTGTCGGTAAAGCGAAAGTGCTCGATACCAAAAAGTTCTTCGATTTGAATCTCTCCAAAGTCAAAACGACGGATATCCTCGAAGTCGGCGAGGAGGTCGATGCCGTCGTCGATATCTCAAGAAACGAGATCGCCAAGCATCACTCTGCAACACATTTACTGCATGCCGTCCTTTACGATGTACTTGGTGAGCATATCTCTCAGGCCGGTTCACTTGTCGAAGCGGACAGACTGCGTTTTGACTTCTCGCATCCAAAAGCGCTTGAGCATGATGAATTGGCAGAGATCGAGACACGTGTGAACGAGTTGATTCTTCGAGCGATTCCCCAGGAAACAAAGGTGATGGATATCGAAGAGGCCAAAAAGAGCGGTGCGAAAGCGCAGTTTGGCGAGAAGTACGGTGAGAAGGTGCGCGTTGTTGGCTTTGGTGAGGCGAGTGTCGAATTCTGTGGCGGCGTGCACGTGGACAATACGGCAAAGATAGGCTCTTTCATCATCACCAAAGAGAGCGGTGTGAGTGCCGGTGTGCGCCGTATCGAAGCAGTGTGCGGCCATGCGGCTTACAAGCACTTCTGTGAGCAGCGCATTCTGCTCAAGCGAGTTGAAGGTGAAGTGAAAAACCATGATGTCCTCGCAGGTATTGCACGTCTTAAAAATAGGATCGAGGAGCTCAAAAATGAGCTTAAAGAGGTGCAAAAAGCTGCCGCAACGAAGATAGAGAGCGAAGAGATAAATGGAGTGAGTGTTATCATCGCCGACTATCCGGCAGGCGATATCAAAGAGAAGATCGACGAAATCAAGAACAGCCATGAGAAAGTGGCTGCGATGCTCTTTCAGGTCAAAGGAGACAAAGTACTTATCGCTGCAGGTGTGAAAAACGCCTCCGCGAAAGCGGGGGATTGGATCAAGCGTGTCGCACCCGTTCTCGGTGGCGGAGGCGGCGGACGTCCTGACTTCGCACAGGCCGGTGGCAAAGATGTAAGCAAACTTCTCCAAGCGAAAACGGAAGCGAGAAAGTATCTTGAGGAGGTACTATGATGAGCTCGTTTGTGATGGAGTACAGACTTGAGCTTATCTTTTTGCACGTTATTTCGGCCGTTGTCTGGGTCGGTGGGATGATAGCGATGCGTTTTGCCGCGCATCAGGCATTTTTGGAAATCGGTGCGCCGATAGAGAGGCTCCCCTTGATCTCCAAAGCACTCAAGCGCCTTTTTCTCCTTGTACTCCCTTTTGTCCTCATCCTTGCTGCAACGGGTACGGTGCTGACGATCGGATACGGCATCAAGCATACCGATTTTCACTATCTTACCCATGTCAAAGAGGGAATCTGGACGATTATGTTCATCAATCTTGCAGCGATGATGATACGTCGTTCCAAGGCTGACAGAGCGATGGCGATGGGGGATTACAAAAAAGCGGGTGAGTTGCTTGGGCTGATAGGACGTGTCATGGTGCCTGTCAACATAACGCTTGGGCTTGCGGCTATCGTGGTGGGGGTGATGCTACGCATCAATCTTTGAAATGAAAATTCGTCTTGCTTCTTCATCCCAGACACGCGCTCGGCTTTTAAAAGAAAAGGGAATCGACTTCATACAGGAGTACGTAGATTTTGATGAGGAGAGTATACGTACTCCGTCGCCGAAAAGTTTCGTCTATCAGGCGACGTTGGGAAAATACAAGATGAATTTCGAACGATTCGGGATAGAAGAGTATCCGCTTCTCGTTGCCGATACGGTCGTGGCGTCTCAAGGTCACATTCTGCGCAAAGCACGCTGCGCAGAGGAAGCGAGAAATATTCTTCTGACGCAAAGCGGCCATACGACCTCCATCATTACCTGTATGGTCTACCACTCCAAACAGCTTAAACTTGTCGATATCTCCTATACCGACTATGTTTTTGACGAATTCGATCCCCATGATCTCGAGCGCTACATTCAAAGCGGTGAGTGGCGAGGAAAAGCGGGAGCATGTATGGTGGAAGGTTTCTGTAAAACTTATATAAAAGAGGTGAGAGGCTATGAGAGTACGGCGATGGGATTGTGTGTCGAAAAACTTGATAGATTCATGATACTTTAATAGATATTTAACGCTGGAAAGATTACAATTGTTCCTATGAGAAAAAACAACCTAAAACGACTTGTATTTGCAGCACTTCTTCTGTTTGGAGTGGCGGCGCTGAATCTTTACTTTTTTTATTTTAAAATGCTTAAAAAAGAGGAAGAGGCCAAAAGATATGCGATAAAAGAGGAAGTGTCCCGGCTGCAAACGATACTGGATCGTACGATAGACGATAAACAAAAAGCCCTCAACGCGATTGCACTCGCTTTGGAGTTCGACAGCAACATCACCAAGCGTGTAGCAGCGGGAAAAATTCCGGAGAATTACGCCGTCTCTTTGATGCAGCAGCTGCGACGTTTCAGCAACTATAAAAATATCTGGATGCAGCTTTATGACAAAAAGGGACGTATGCTCTTTTATCAAAGCTGGGTGAAAGAGCAAGATGGAGCCGGAGAGATCGTCCGAATGCCCTTTCCCAAGCGCAGAATCGTTGACTATATCGATGTCGATGTGTATGACTTGTGCATCAATTCGCTACTCAAACTTCAAGACGAAAGAGGGGAGGGGGTCGGCGCTCTCAATCTCAAGGCGCATTTCAACTCCATTTCCGCGGAACTTACAAAGTATGGTATCGATTCGGTTGTTGTTGTCGACAAGACGTACCGTACACGCCTTTCGCAGCCTTTTACAAACAAATTCATCGGTGATTATTATATAGCGAATCTCGATGCTAGCAAGGAGAAGCTCGATTTTTTAAAGAATTTGGGTGTGGATCGCTTGATGCGTCCCGGTTATCTCGTAATCGGCGAACAGATCGTTCTCTCCTATCCTTTGAAAAACAGAGAGGGCCGGAGTATCGCATACTACATACTTTTTGAAAATGCCGCTTCAATAGTCGCCAAGCTTGAAGAGAAGACGTTTATAGAGGCGATGAAGATCGCATTTGTCACTCTCTTTTTTGTCATTCTTGCAGTCTTTTCGTATGAAGCTTATCTCAATCGCGCGCAGAAGCGTTACTACAGAAGCATTATAGACCACAGCCGCAATGTCATCGTGATTACGGACGGCAGGCAGATTATCGATGTCAACGAGATGTTTTTGGAATATTTCGGCGTTGATTCTCTCAAAGCGTTTGTCAACAGCAAGAAGAGGTGTCTGCGAGACTATTTTGTAAAAGAGGAGGGCTATCTCGATATCGATGAAGCGGGAGAGAAGTGGTTCGAGTATGTCTATCGTAATCCGAACAAGAAGTACAAAGCCAAGCTCGACATAGAGGGGAAGATATACTATTTTCTTGTAAGTGTTTCCAAAGTGAAAGCGGATGAAATGCTCTACAGCATCGTCATGGCCGATATAACTACGGAAGAGAACTATAGACGCAAACTGGAAAAAACAGCAGTGACGGATCCTCTTACAGGCATATACAACAGAGGATTTTTCCAAGAAAGACTCAAAGAGGAACTTCTTTTTGCGCAACGATATTCAAGGCCGCTTTCGTTGATGGTGATGGATATCGACCATTTCAAAAAGATCAATGACAAATTTGGTCATGATGTGGGAGACAGAGTTCTTGTCGAGATTGCACAGCTGATTTCCGAGCAGATACGTCCTTCAGATATTTTTTGCCGGATCGGCGGAGAGGAGTTTGCGATAATTCTCCGTGAAACATCACTCAAAGATGCGGTCCGCGCAGCGAAAAAAATCAATCGTCTCATTCGTGAAAACAAAAAAATGCTCGTTCCCGTTACCGTAAGTATCGGTGTTGTAGAGTATATCAAAGGGGAGAGCGAGGCAGATATTTACAAGAGAGCGGATTACGCTCTTTACAAAGCGAAAACTTCAGGGCGTGATCGCGTGGTCATTGGATGAATTATTATGAAAAAGAGCTTCGTGCACTCAAACGGAGTGGACGTTTTCGAAGACGCGAACTGCCCGAGCGAGGAGTCCATGATTTCGCCTCCAACGACTATCTTGGATTGGCTCACAACAAAAATCTGCATCTGCAGACCTGCAGACAGCTTGAAAGAGGCGATATCCATGCACCCAAAGCTTCGTTGCTTGTCGGCGGTTACCATCATGAACATCGAAACTTTGAAAAAGAGCTCTGCAGGAGCAACGAGTTTGAAGAGGGAGTGGTCGTCGGCAGCGGTTTTGCAGCCAACATCGCTCTTATAGAAGCTCTTGTGCGTAAGGGGGATGTGTTGATAATGGATGCAAGCTACCATGCTTCAGGTGTGCTGGCTTCCAATATAGGAGCTCTCAATAAAGAGTTCTTTGCTCATAACGATATGCTGCATCTTGAAAAACTACTTTCCCGTCATCAAGATAAAAAACGCCGTATCGTTGCCGTGGAAGGTGTTTATTCGATGGAGGGAGATATCGTTTCGAAAGAGGTTTTCGAGCTTTGCGCGCACTATGATGCGATACTTGTCGTCGATGAGGCGCACAGCAGCGGTGTCATAGGAAAAAATCTGCTTGGAGTGTATGATCTTTACGACGTCAAAATCGCTCCCAACCATATCAAGATGGGAACACTCGGTAAAGCGTATGGAAGTTTCGGTGCTTATATTTTGGCCAGCGAGCATATCATCACCTATCTGCTCAATCGCGCAAAGCCGTTAATATATGCTACGGCTTTGAGTCTGTACGACACGGTTTTGGCCCATAGGTCGTTCCTTTACATTCAAGAGCATAAAGGGGCGCTTAAAAAGGAGATACAAAGACGGCAGCAGCTTGTGTATAAAGTACTGGGCATCGAGATGCCCGCGCTTATCCTGCCAATACCCATCGGAAACAACGAAAGAGTCATAGAGATCAAAAAAGAGCTCGAAGCCGAAGGATTTGCCATCGGGGCTATTCGAGAGCCGACCGTACCGAGTGCGATCCTGCGTATCATCGCACGACTTGGAGAGGATGCGGTGAGCTTCGAGAGACTGCTAAGAGAGCTGAGAAACTATTTTTAGATAAAATGTCTCCGATGAAAATAGAGCGACTAATCATAGATGCCGGATCAAAAAGGCTTGTCGATATCTCTTTTGAGATAGTGCACTCGCTGGGACTTGTCGGAGAGAGCGGCAGCGGCAAGAGTCTCACCCTAAAAGCGCTGCTTGGAATGCTACCAAAAAACCTGCGTGCGCAGATAGAGTATGATGCCGACTTCGAACTACAGGCCGGCAAAACGGTTTCTCTCGTACCGCAAAATCCCTTTACGGCACTCTCACCGCTGACAAAGATCAAAAAGCAGTTTTTCTGTTCAAAAGAGAGAATGGAATATCTCTTGGGCGAGATTGGCTTGCAAAAAGAGCTTCTTGAACGCTATCCTCCTGAGCTTTCAGGAGGACAGCTGCAGCGCGTGGTTGTCGCAATGGCGCTTGAAAGCGCACCAAAACTTTTGCTGCTCGATGAGCCGACAACCGCGCTTGATCCGCAGACTACGGATATGATCTTGCAACTGCTTTTGCGCCTACAGAGCGAGATGGGTTTTTTAATGCTCTTTGTCACACATGATATATCGAGTGCGGCGAAAATTTGTGAAGACATCTGTGTCGTTAAAGAGGGACGTGTGGTGGAGTATGGTAAAATAAACTCCATTTTGGAAGAGCCGAAAGATCCATACACAAAAGAGCTTATTGAGGCAAATTTCGCCAACAGGAATTTTAGAGAATGATAAAAAAGTCGCTTATTGCCGTTTTTGTTCTGCTTTTGCTCTCTCCTTTTGCAGTACTTGTATATTATTTGAGCGCTTATGATTACGATGTCTCCAAGGTGGTACATTACAATCCGCCGCAAACGACTCGGATTTATGATAAAAACGGTAAAAAGATCGCCAATCTTTTTGCGGCGCAACATCGTTACTACGCTCCTTTTGAGGAGATTCCTCCTCGTCTCATCGAAGCACTTTTGGCTATTGAAGACACCTCTTTTTTTGAACATCCCGGTGTCAACTTCGATGCGATCTTTCGGGCTCTCATCAAAGACATCAAAGCACGCAAAATGGTCGAAGGTGCAAGTACCATTACGCAGCAACTTGTAAAGAACGAACTGCTAACGCGGGAGAAAAAGCTGTCACGAAAGATCAAGGAGATCATCTACTCTTTGAAGCTTGAGCGTTATCTGAGCAAGCAGCAGATTCTTGAACGTTATTTGAATGAGATCTACTTCGGTCATGGTTATTATGGTGTCAAAACGGCTGCCGACGGCTACTTCCACAAGCAGCTCGACGAACTGACACTCAAAGAGATGGCGATGCTTGTCGGTATGCCAAAAGCCCCCTCTGCCTACAATCCGACACGTAATTACGAGATATCGCTCGCCCGTGCCAACAGAGTGGTAAGCCGGATGTATTCGCTTGGCTGGATCGACGAGAAGACCTATAAAAAAGCGCTGAAAGAACGTCCAAGAGTCTATGACACGACATTGACGCAGAACAAAGCCCCTTTTGTCGTCGATGAAGTGGTTCGCAGAGCGAAAATGCTCGGATACGATGATCTCAAAACAGGCGGATACGATATCTATACGTCGATCGATCTCAAACTTCAAGATGCCGCTAAAAAATCCCTGTCGTATGCGTATGACAAAACACTCAAGAGGATCGAGCGTTACAAACAAAAGGAACTCGCAAAAATGCGGAAGGATCCGACATACATTCCACAAGACGTCAATGTTTCACAGCTAAACGGTGCCCTCGTAAGCTTGGATAGCAGAACCGGAGATATCTTGGCGCTTGTAGGCAGCGTGGATTATACAAAAAGTTCCTACAATCGTGCCACACAGGGTAAAAGACAGCCGGGATCGGCTTTCAAGCCTTTTATCTATCAGGTGGCCCTCGATCTTGGATACAGCGGAGCGACAAAGCTTGTCGATGTTGCGAGGACTTACAACTATGAAAGAAACGGTGAGGATTTCAAATGGCAGCCCAAGAATTACGAGAAGGATTACAAAGGGCTCATATCGCTGCGTGAAGCGCTGATTCATTCTCGAAATTTGGCAACGATCAATCTTGTCAACGATATAGGACTGCATACGCTTCTTCGAGAGTTGAAAAAATTCGGTATCAAAAATCTTCCGCATGATCTCTCCATAGCTCTGGGTACCATTACGCTCTCTCCGCTCGAACTGGCACACTACTATACCTCTTTTGCAAATCACGGACTGCAGGTGCAGCCGCATTTGATTCTGAGTATTGAAAAAGACGGTACGCAGATATATAAAAAGAAAGAGGAGTCCCGGTATGTCACTTCGCCGCAGCAGGCTTTTATCATGACGACGATTCTGCGTGATGTCGTGCGTTTCGGTACAGGACGCAGAGCGGCCGTGAGAGGACTGGAAGTTGCAGGAAAAACGGGTACGACAAACAAGAGTATGGATGCCTGGTTTGCCGGTTATTCGCCTACGATTGAAACGGTTGTCTGGTTTGGCAATGACGACAACACACCGATGTACAAAGGAGAGACGGGTGGCCGTGTAAGCGGACCGGCTTTTTCGAAATATTTTGAGCAGGTGTTGCGACTTTATCCGCAGATACCAAGAAAATTCATCAAACCTGACGGTATTATCGAGGTGAAGATGGGACGCTTTACGGAATACTTCAGCGATATCTCCAAGCCACCCGTAGAGCAGGAAAACGAGAAAGAGGAGAAATTGCTTTTTTAATAGAGTTTTGAT
>JALUFE010000078.1 GCA_027052175.1 Helicobacteraceae bacterium
CTCTTTGGAGCTGAAGAAAATGACTATATAGCGTTGTTGGTCGGGTTTAAAAATATCGTTTGCTTCGTAAAAAACAAACTGATGAAAATCTATGAATTTATACTTGGAAAATTTGTAGTTGAAGTAGGCAAATGCACCTGCTATGAGTGCCGCTCCAAAAAATGAAGCGAAAATCGTGGTGAGTGAAAAGAGGCTTCTGCCACCTCTTGCCACTACATTGCCTTATGCAAGAAGAGAATCGAGTTTCTCTGCAAGAACCTGTTTAGACTGTGCGCCTACGATCTGGTCGACAACCTGACCGTCTTTCATGAAGATAAGTGTCGGAATGCTTCTTATGCCAAACTTAACGGCGATTTCTTGCTCTTCATCTGTATTTACTTTACAGATTTTCGCTTTTCCGTCATACTCTTCAGCTAGCTCTTCAATAACCGGAGCGATCATTCTACATGGTCCACACCATGGTGCCCAAAAGTCTACAAGAACAACACCTTCGCTTGTTGTCGTATCAAAGTTGTCGTTTGTGAGTTCTATGTATTTTCCCATTTTGTTTCCTTTTTTAGATTGTTTCTATATAATTATAGCAACAGATGTGAAAATTATACAAATAATTGATTAATTCTTGATAAAACGTTTCAAAAGGTGGCAGAAAGATGTTGAATTTAAAGATAACGGATGGTGAAGTTGGCGTGAGAGAACCGGTGACAAAACCGCATCCGGGATTTTTCTATGAAGTAGGCGAGGAGCGGTTTAGAAAGCTTGTCAACGACCATTATGAAAGTATCCGTAACTCCAAGATAGCTTCCCTTTTTCCGGTCAATGATATTTACAGTTTTGAAGATGCCAAGAAGCATGCGGCGGATTTTTTTATAGAGTTTTGTGGAGGTCCTGACTACTTTACGCAGACAAGAGGCAAGTATCAGATGGTGGGACGTCATTCCCCTTTTCGTATTACAGACGAGGACAGGAAAGAGTGGCTCAGACTTTATCAGCCACTACTTCGTGAGCTTCTTGAGGAGGGTGTGAGTGAAGAGTATATTCAGTCTTTTTGGAATTATATAGAAGCACACTCCAAATGGATGATAAACACCAAAGAGTAACTTCTGGTAACAGAATGTATAATTTTTTCTAATTTCTCTACTCTCTTTTCTCTTCTGGAGTCGATTTCCAGTTATAATAAATAATAATTAATCAACAAAAGGGAGATAGAATGTTGAAAATGTTCGTTGCGTTGCTGCTATGTTTTGTTTATGTCGAGGCGAAAGAGCTCTCGCCTGTGTTGTTCGCGCCGTATGAGAAAGCGCAAACAATAGAGAAAAAGCTGAGTGAAGGCGGTTTTAAGGTTGTGGCGACATATCAAGCTGTTCCACAGAGTACCACGATCGTTTATACTGACGAGACGCTTAAAAAAGAGGGAGCGAAGAAAAACAGAGCCTTTGTCGCTGTGATGAAAGTATTTGTCGATGACAAAGAGAAAAAAGTTTCTGCCAGTAATCCTCTCTATTTCGGTAAGGCGTTTATGCAGGATGATTACGATAAAGCCGCTTTTGAAAAAGAGCGAAGCAAACTTGAAGGGGCGCTAGGAACATTGACACCTTCAAAAGATAGTCTCGATGAGGATGACCTTGGAGATTATCACTTTATGATGGGAATGCCTTATTATGAAGATCAGATCGAAGTGGCAGAAGGAAGCAGTGAGAAATTGATTGCCAAGTTGAAAAGTTATGAGGGTGGCAAGCATCTTCTTTTCGTACTGCCACTGTCAAACGATTCGACACTTGTCGGCTACGATTTGAATGACGAGACAGAAAAGTTTGTCGACAAGATAGGCCGTTCAAACGCGTCTTTGCTTCCATGGACGATCAAAATAGAAAATGGCAAGGCGACGATTTTGCATCCGAAATATTATATTGCTATCAGTTACCCAAAGCTCAGTATGGGTGATTTTATGGGAATCCATTCCGTTCCGGGTGAGATTGAAGAGGAGATAGAGGCTGCCTTTAAATAGGCAGCATCTCTCTTGTCCTGTTTTTATAGAGGGCACACTCTGTGTAGCCGATCTCTTTTGCAAGTGCTGTGATCTCATTTGAATGAAATGCCACTTGATCGGGTGCATGGGCATCGCTTCCAAAAGTGATTGGGATTGCAAGTTCGTACGCCTTTTTTAGTATCTGCTTGGAGGGGTAGGGTTCTGCACACGGTTTGCGGTATCCTGCGGTGTTGAGCTCGATGGTCATATCCGCTTTTTTGATGGCTTCAAGTGCCGGCAGGACGAAATCCATAATGTTTTTTGCAGGCATATACTTGAAGACCTTGATGAGATCGATATGTCCTACAATGTCGAAAAGTTTTGATTCAGCCATTTCCTTCACGGTTTGGAAGTATTTTTCCCAAATATCGTCGATATTTTTTGCTTCATACTCTTTGATAAACTCCGGATTGTCAAATCCCCATTTGTCCAGAAAGTGCACCGAACCGATGAGATAATCGACATCCGCTTCCAAAACGCGCTCGTCCATATGACCAGGGAGATAGTCCACCTCGTATCCTAAAAGCAGATCGATTTTGTCGGCATACTTGTGTTTGAGTTCTTTGACTGTCGCTTCATACTCTTGCATCTGATCGAAGCGCATTCGATACTTCTCATCGAAGTTCATCGGCGCGTGGTCACTGAAACCGAAAAAGAGCGTATCGCTCTCTATTGCTTTGAGAATATACTCTTCCTCACTTCCTTGTGCATGATTGCATCGTGTTGTATGGTTGTGTAGATCGACTTTCATAGCAGTTCTTTAATTTTTTATGCTATTATAGTGAGAAATATTTAATATCTACTAGCTGTTTTTGCATGCCCGATGCTGTGTGGCATGAGAGATCGCTGAAGTGGTGGGATACGAAAATGACACAAGAAGAACTTGATGCTTTAATGAATGGCGATATGGATCTCGATGCAATGGAGGAGGAGAGTGCTTCTGCAGAAGAAAATGAGGCCCGGCAGGAGGTTCCTGTAGATGAAAAGGAGTATGGCAAGGTAGAAGCCGATAAAGCCTGGCCGCCGCCACCGCCGAGTGAAGACAACAAGGTCGTTCACCAGCTTGATGATGTGACGAAAGAGTCGGAAGAGAAAGCCAACGAGATTCTTGAAGAGGTCGAAAAGCTTGGAGATTATTTTATCGACAGTGAGGAGAATCTTGAAAGTGTCCAAGAGACATTGGAATCGGATATAGAACTTTTTGAAAAGCTTGGAGAAAAGTTTCCTGCCGTTAAGAGTTTCGCTGAACTCAAAGAGAAGAACGAAGCCGCTTTGGCGAAGATAAAAGAGAGTCTTGAGATGATGAGGGAGGGAAACGACGCGACGATGGAGATCATGGACAAGATGCAGTTTCAGGATATTCATCGTCAAAAAATCGAACGTGTCATCAATGTCATGCGGGCTCTTTCGAACTATATGAACGCTCTTTTCGCCGGGAAGATAGAAGATGAAAAGCGTGTTGCTTCCGCAACACATATCCACGGAGACAAGACGACAGAAGATGTTGTCAGTGAAGATGATATAGAAGCGCTTCTTGCGCAGTTTGGCGAGAAAAAATAGCTTTTTGCGCGTTTGTATAACAAAGAATGTGCTTGTGCGACATATCAATAGTGAAGAAAGACGGAAACGATGAAAAAAGTTGAATTACTCTCTCCCGCAGGGAATCTTGAAAAACTCAAAATTGCCCTCGATTTTGGAGCTGATGCCGTGTATGGTGGTGTAAGCCATTTCAGTTTGCGTATACGTAGCGGTAAGGAGTTTACATTTGAGAGCTTTAAAGAGGGGATCGATTATGCCCATAGCAAAGGCAAAAAAGTTTATGCCACGATCAACGGTTTTCCTTTTAATTCCCAGCTGAAACTGCTTCGTAAACACATAGAGCAGATGGCGGAACTGGGGCCCGATGCCTTTATAGTTGCTACACCCGGTGTTTTGAAACTCGCACACGAAATAGCCCCCGATATGCCGTTGCATCTCTCAACTCAGGCTAATGTTATGAATGTGCTCGATGCCGCCGTCTATGCAGAGATGGGCGCTACGCGCATCATCACTGCACGTGAGATCAGTCTACGTGACTTAAAAGAGATCAAAAAGGAGCTTCCGCAGCTTGAACTTGAAGTTTTCGTACATGGGAGCATGTGTTTTGCCTACAGCGGACGCTGCCTCATCTCGACTTTGCAAAGCGGTCGTGTACCCAACCGCGGCAGCTGTGCGAACGACTGTCGCTTCCCTTATGAGATATATGCTGCCAATCCGGAGACGGGAACGCTCTTTAAACTTGAAGAGGAGGAGGGTGTTGGAACTTACATCATGAACTCCAAAGACCTCAATCTCGCTTCGCACATAGAAGAGATACTTGAGAGTGGTGCAGTGGATAGTCTCAAGATAGAGGGGCGTACCAAAACGGCCTACTACGCGGCAGTTACAGCCAAAGCCTACAGAATGGCAATAGATGACTACTATGAGAAGCGTTATCAGCCTGAAAAATATCAATACGAGCTGCAGTCACTGCAAAACAGGGGCTACACCGATGCCTATCTGATCTCAAGACCGTTTGAGAAGCACGATACCCAGAGCCTTGACTTTACGATGCAACTCGGAACGCATCAGGTAACGGGTGAGACGACAGAGGACGGGCTATACTATATGTGCAAGTACAAAACCCTTCCCGGTGATGAACTGGAGATCGTAGCACCTCTTGATGCAAAGATCGAAACGGCGGATAACGAGTTTGGCGAGGTGTATGAAAAAGATGGCAGATGGTATCTGCGTTTTAAAAAACTCGAAGCAAAAAACGGCAAGATATGGGAGAGTGTGCACAGCGGCAACGTCAACCCTATAAAATTGCCTACAAAGTTGCCTCCATACAGCTTCTTTAGGGTTCCATCCCATCCGGATATGAACACCTATCCAAAGAAGTAACACCAACAGCGGTGTTACGCAGTGTTCAGGTGTCTGAATAGTGCGAAATACCGCGTAAATAAAGGTAAGGAAGAGATATGAAATTCGTTTCTATCATTATAGGAAGTAAAAGTGACTATGAGGTCATGAAGTCGTGTGCAGATACATTCGAGGCTTTTGGTGTGAACTATGAGTTGATCATCTCCTCAGCTCACAGAAGTCCGGAGCGAACCAAAGAGTATATCAAACAAGCAGAAGAAAAAGGTGCGCAGGTTTTCATCGCCGCGGCTGGTATGGCTGCCCACCTAGCGGGTGTGCTTGCAAGCAAGACGGTTCGTCCTGTTATCGGCGTGCCGATGAGTGCTTCGGCTCTAAGCGGGATAGACGCTCTGCTCTCGACTGTTCAAATGCCTGCAGGTATGCCTGTAGCAACGGTTGCCATAGGCAAAGCGGGAGCGATCAACTCGGCATATCTTGCGATGCAAATCCTCGCACTCGATGATGAGGAACTTGCCATCAAACTCAAAGAGGATCGCATCGCAAAAGCCAAAAAGGTGGAGATGGACTCACTGGAGATAGAAACGATTATCGCTCAGTAGTATGAAGGAATGAAGATGGAGTGGATGAGCAAAGCGGAGTATGCCGAAATGACGGGATTGAGTGATCGGGCCGTCGATGACCTCATAGAGAGAAAAAAACTGCGTGTCAACGTACAAAACGGTGAGGTGATGGTTGATCCCTCCAGTGGAATGGGAGATGTCGTTCCGGCAACACTGCGTACGCTTTCGGAAAACATGCCAAGCGAAATGGTAGTGCAACAGCAGTTTGTCGAAAGAACGATAGGCACGATCATCAATCTGCATGAAAAGGTGCTCGATGCCAAAGATGAAACGCTTGAGTCACTCAAAAACGAGAACGAGTTTCTTAAAGAGGCACTCGCATCCCTTCAAGAACTCTATGATGAGGATCGCAAGACGATCGAAGCGCTGCAGCAGCAGCTCAAGCTCGCCCTTGATGAGGTAGAGTTTATGAAGCGCAAATATAAATTGATGTGGAACAAAACGATCGAGGAGCATACGAGTTGAACATAGCTTTGGCATGTGTGGAGTGTATCATCAATCAGGCCGAGCGGGTAGGTCGTACACTCCATGCAGATGAAACGACTACGCAAAAGCTCATTGCTACTGCGCGCTCGATGAGCGAACATTTCTCCTTCTCTCAAACCCCTCCCGAAGTTGCCACTCCTGTATATGAAGCGATGGCAGATATCTTGCACAAAGAGGATATCTACGATGAGGTCAAAGCGCTCTCTACGAAAAAAGCGCTTATGCTGCTTCCATCGCTTCAAAAACGGCTTGAGCAAAGCGATGATCGTTTCAACACAGCTCTCAAGATCGCCGTAGCAGGTAATGTGATCGATCTTGCATCGGAGATCACGTTTGATCTCGATGAGGAGCTTGAGAAGATCTTTCATACCGATTTTGCCGTGGATGATACCAAAGAGCTTCACAGGCTTTTGCACAAAGCAAAACATGTCGTTGTGCTTGGAGACAATGCAGGAGAGCATGTTTTTGACAAACTTTTTATCCAGACACTCCAAAATCTTTTTCCTTCTGTCTGTTTTCACTATTTCGTTCGGGGCAAGCCTATCATCAATGATGTGACACTCAAAGAGGCGCAAGAGATAGATTTTGATGCGGTGTGTGAGGTTATAGACAGCGGTGTAGATACACCCGGGTTTGTGTATGCGCGTGCCAATAAACACTCACAGGAGCTCTTTGACAGTGCGGATCTTGTTATCTCCAAAGGGATGGGGAACTATGAGTGTCTTACCCCTTCGCACAAATCTCCTATAGCCTTTTTACTGAAAGTCAAGTGTAATGTCGTTGCAACTTCGCTTGGTAAAGAGGTTGGAGATATCGTTTGCAAGATCATCTAATGACGATGATGTAAGAAGCGCTCTTTTGACTTCATATACACTTTTTGTAGCTCTTGGAGCGTGATAGTCGGTTGTGGTGAACGCACTGCACTTTTGCGAAGTTTTGTATTTTTTGGCATATAGGGTATGCCGCTTGGCACAAGCCGGTCGTTTTCGATCTTGGCGTAGTCGAAGTTTTTTGTAGCGGGGTTGTAGAGCAGGATCGCACCCTCTTTGGTTTTGAGAAAGTGGAGGTATTCATCGCCCTGTGGTTTTGCTTGAAATTTTGTGCCGTCGCTTTGGGTGTAGGTATGAGTGTGCCGGAATGCCGGTGCGGCAAAAAGTGTTGCAAAAACGGCAAGAAAAACAAAAAAAATTTTCATAACTGACCTTTAGTGTATATTGAGATTCATGACGCTTCCGGGTTCGGATATATTGGTGAGCTTTGAGCCGAAATTCGTTCTGTTGGGATCGTAGAAAAGTGCTTTGGCATTGCCTAACGAGCCGGGATCGCTGTCTAAAACGGGGTCGTTCGCTTCGACGACGTCGACTCCTTTGTCGTCTGTCTCGGCGTTGACCGTATTGGTGGCGAAATAGTTTGTCGTGAGCCTTTTTTGGTTGATATGCCAGATAAGCATTCCTCCTTTAAATGTGCCCTCTAACTCTCGCAGGCCCCTGTCGTATCCGCTATCATTGCGGTTTTCAAGCAGATAGTAGTGGTTCGCACTGATTGGAATCTTAATGACGTTGTAGCTGCTTGAGGTCGTTTCATTGAGTATGGCTGTGGTGTTGTGCAGCTCTCGTGGTTGTACCCAGCCTATAAACATTTTGCTCCAAGCCGACATATGCGTAGGTGTTTTGCCATAATATTCGCTGTCGTTTTTGCGTGTCCATACGCCTGCTCCCATCAGTCCGAAGATACCTATGCCTCCCGCTTCATCGTTGATATTGTATAGATCCGGAAGGTTGAATATGGCATGACCGAGTTCATGCGCTATGATTCCTATGGTTGCATCGTAAGAGTTAGTGCTGTTGCCGTGGCGTTCTCCAAAAACGGCATATTTTCCGTGTTTCGTCTCGTCAAACAGGGTGACACCGTCAAGCAGGGGAGCATCGCTGTGACGCAAAGAAGATTGATGTGCCCAGATGCCGTTAGGGATGTGATATCCCGCAAAGGCATCTTCATATCCTGCGATAACGAATATGACCGCAAGTTCAGTCGGTTGTATCGCTCCGTCTGCATTCGTGTCATAAGAGGAAAAATCTACGAAACTATCTGCTTTGCTGAGTGCTTCTTGAAGGTCTTGTGTCAAATTTGCATAGAATGAAGAGGAGTCTATATCGGTATTTGGGTGATTTTTTTGCAGATGCACCTTGATAATACCGTCGTCTTTCGTTCCTGAAGATTCGTTAGCAGGAACAAAAAGGAATTGATCGTTACTGATTTCTCCATAGTAACTGTTGAGCTCTCCATCATTGTAACCGAAAATCTTTTGTGCCCAGGCAGTGTCGCTTGAAATGATTTTTTGATTGTCGTATTCAAGCAGTATAACAAGCATCGGTAAAACCGGAGGCACTTTGGGAGCATGGGCGAGATTGGAAACGGGGACGGTGTCTCCCGCGATCGTGCTTATGTAGCTTTCACCGGTGTAGAATGTAGGAGAAGCCGTATTGTTTTTGGTATCGTTTGTCGCTGTGCTCTGATTTCCGCAGCCGATAAACGCTACAAAAGCAATGCCCATAAGAAGAAAACGTCTCATCATAATTCCAGTATTCCAATTTATCATTTAAAAAGTATTAAGAAGATATAATAGCATAAAAAATCAGGACAGACAAACTATGATAACTTTTAGTGAAATGCTTTTAAAACTGCAGGAGTTTTGGGCAAAAGAGGGGTGCAACATAGTCCAGCCCTACGACATCCCGGCAGGTGCTGGAACGTTTCACCCGGCAACCTACCTTCGCAGTCTCGACTCCACACCGTGGAGCGCGGCGTATGTGGCACCTTCTCGCCGTCCGACGGACGGACGTTATGGGGAGAACCCAAACCGTCTTGGAAGCTACTATCAGTTTCAGGTACTTATCAAACCAAGTCCCGATGGCATTCAGGAACTCTATCTGAAGTCTTTAGAGTATCTGGGGCTTGATCTGAGTGAGCATGATATCCGCTTCGTCGAAGACAACTGGGAGTCTCCGACCCTTGGTGCATGGGGACTTGGCTGGGAAGTGTGGCTCAATGGAATGGAGGTGACACAGTTTACCTACTTCCAGCAAGTCGGCGGCATCGAGTGTGATCCGGTTGCGGTGGAGATAACCTACGGGACGGAGCGACTTGCGATGTACCTCCAGGGAGTCGATACGGTCTTCGACATTGTCTGGAACGTTAACCGTGACGGTAGCAAGACACTCTACCGTGATGTGCACAAAGAGGGTGAAATCGAGTTTAGCAAGTACAACTTCGAAGTGGCCGATACCGATATGCTCTTTCGACACTTTGACGAGTATGCCAACGAGTGCAAACGCTGTTTAGAAGCAGGACTGCCGCTGCCGGCGTATGATCAGTGTATGCTTGCCTCGCATACCTTCAACACGCTTGACGCAAGAAAGGCGATCAGCCAGACAGAGCGACAAAACTACATCCTGCGTGTTCGCGAGCTTGCAAAAGGGTGTGCGGAGCTCTACAAAGCACAGGAGCCTGAGCGCATAAAAAGGGTGCAAGCCTAAGCCGTGCAAGAGACACTCATCGGTCAGATAGACCGCATCCTCTATGCCAACGAAGAGGGCTTTATGGTTGCCCTGCTCAAAAGCGGCGAGAAGATCAGCGGCATCTACTATGAGAGCGATCCCCAACATATAAAAGGCTCCGCCGTCACGCTCAAAGGGCGGTGGGAGTTTCATAAAAAATATGGCAAAACCTTCAAATTCGACTCCATCAAGGTCAATCAAAACGAACTCTTCTTCTTTCTGAACAAAATCGTCAAAGGCTTTACGAAAAAAGCAGCCGCAGAGCTGATAGAGCAGTTTGGGCCTGAGGAGCTGGTCAACATCCTTGACAATGACATCGAGCGGCTTTTGGAGTTCAAAGGTATCAAGGAGAAGCGCCTTAAAAAGATCAAGGAGTCGTGGAAGAAGTTTCGCTCCATGCGTGAGATCGGGGAGTTTCTCTCCCCTTACGATGTCACGCCCGCCCTGCTGACCACCATTGCCACAGCCCTCAAAGATGTCGATGAACCCTGCACGAAGATTAAGAACAACCCCTACATCCTCACTAACATCAAAGGGATCGGTTTCAAGACCGCCGATGAGCTTGCACTCAAGATGGGTGTGGAGCGTGAAGATGAGAATCGCATCAGTAGCGCGATGGAGTTTGTGCTGCAGAACTACTGTGAGGCAGAAGGCAACAGCTGTGTAGCCAAAGAGGTACTCTTCGAGCAGCTTGACGAGTTGCTTGGCTTTTCGCACAAAGAAGTGCTTTATGAGAGCATTTTGATCATGAAAGTCGCCGAGGAGGAGATCAAACCGCTTGCCAACGATCGTCTCTCACCGCGCAGGCTCTATGAGGCGGAGAGCTTTTTGTACGAGGAGTTTACAAGGCGTGCTAAAGCAAAAGGTGAGGTCATAGCCAAAAATCTCGATGCCTTTTTGGAGGAGAGCTCTTTGCAGCTTGGAGAGGAGCAGCGCAGAGCGGTAAAGACGATCAACGAGGGTGCGAAGATCCTCTTTCTTGTCGGCTATGCGGGGACGGGAAAGAGTACGACTTCTAAGACAATCTTGGAGCTTCTCAATCTCCGCTATACCAAAGAGGAGATCATGACATGTGCGCTTAGTGGCATCGCTTCGCAGCGCATCGCCGATACGACGGGGTATGAGAGCGCGACGATCCAGAGTTTGCTTGTGAAGTTTGAA
>JALUFE010000079.1 GCA_027052175.1 Helicobacteraceae bacterium
GAAAGTGTACTTAAAATATCCTGAAGTTTTTTTCTATCAAAATCAAATATAACGGGAATACCCAGATCTTCAAGCAGTGGTATGAGTTTTTGTGAATAATCTTCTCGCTGGAAGTAGATCGGCCGTCCTCCACTTGCAAGTGATTCCAGCACTGCTTGCAGAGAGGCTGATATAAGTATGTCCGTTCGCCGGATCATCTCTTTGTAATCTTCAAATTCGAAAACATTAGGAAACTTTTCCCTCAGCATATCCTCATACGCTATAAAATAGTAAAAACCAAGCTGCAGGTGCGCATCAAGTCCCTCAATGAAATCCAAATGTTTTTGAAGATCTTTTTCGTAATCGTCATCCCCGAAGAAGTAGGTTACAGGCACATCTTTTTCGAACTTGCCGAAATAGCATTCATCTATCATCAGCGTCTTACAGCTTCGTTCACCATCTATATAAGGAGAGATTAGACATTCATTATCAACCGTTTGATCGTTTGGATCGTCGCTGACGCGCACAAAAGAGGAGAAAAAACTGCGCATATCTTCAAGCATCAAAGGATTTGCCTCATCGGAATCGAAGATAATCTTATCTCCCCTTTGGGCAATGTTGGCGATATTGCGCGCGACGTCGATTCCGACACATTTTTTTACTCCATACTCACTTGCCACACTCGCGATACGATAGTCGGATGTCAGCAGTGTGATGTCGACATCCTGCATACAGTTGATCAGTGCTGCAGCACGCCTGAAGCGGTCAAGCCCTATGCGGTGCCCCGTATGTGCATAATAAAAAATCTTCATTTTTATCCTTCATTAGACTTCTTGCATTATTGTACAATTTTGCATCTAAGGATGTCTTGAGAAATTTGATCTCTTTTTATGATTTTAAATCCATAAAGATGTATAATAGGAAAAAGAGAAAAACAAGAAAGGCGAAAGAATGATAACAGTACGATCTTACGGGGCGACGGAAGAGGTGACAGGCTCTTGTCATATAATGAAAATTGGTGAGAAGCGTATTATGATAGACTGTGGCATGTTTCAAGGAGAGTATGAAGAAAACAATCAGGGACCTTTCGAATTTGATCCCAAGCAGATCGACGTTTTGCTGCTTACCCATGCGCATCTTGATCACTGCGGACGTATCCCAAAGCTTGTCAAAGAGGGTTTTAACGGGAAAATCTACGCTACGGCTCCGACAATGGAGTTGAGTGAAGTGATCCTGCTTGACAGTGCGAAAATAATGCGGGAAGACTATGAGACACGCTACAGAAAAGCGCAGCGCCGAGCAGAGCATAAAAAGGTGCTCAAACCCATTTATGATGTCGCCGATGTCTACGACACCTTCTCCAAGATCGAGTGGGTTGCGGTGGAGTACGACAACTACTTCGAGCTGTTTGAAGGTATAAGCGTGCGTTATAAAAATGCGGGGCATATTCTCGGTTCGGCCTTTATCGAGATCAGTTATATGGATGAGGGAGATTCCAAAAAAATTGTTTTCTCAGGCGATATTGGCAATGACAATATGATCGTTCTTCCAAAGCTTCGAACGTGCAAAAGGAGTGATTCGCTGTATGTGGAGACGACCTATGGTGACAGACTTCATCAGCCTCTTGCACTTACACTTGAAGAGTTTAAAAATGTGATCATAAAAACTCTCAAGCACAACGGGAACGTGCTTATTCCGTCTTTCGCCGTCGAGCGTACGCAGGAGCTGTTGTGTATCTTGCGTTCTATGTACGAAAACGGGGAACTTCCAAAGTGTGATGTCTTTTTAGACAGTCCGATGGCAACGAAAACAACCAATCTGTATAAAAAGTACTCTTATGAACTACTTGAAAAATGTCAAAAAAATCTTGACAAAAACGGCTCTATTTTCAATTTCGATCTCCTGACCTACACCGAAAAACCCGAAGAATCGAAAAAGATCAATGAGGTACGTGAGCGTGCCATCATCATTGCCGGCAGCGGAATGTGTAACGGAGGACGAATCCAGCATCATTTCAAACACCGTATATGGGATCCTAATAATGCTGTTATCTTCGTCGGTTTTCAGGCCAGCGGTACACTCGGACGCGAGATTGTAAACGGGGCGAAATGGATCAAAGTCTTTGGCGAAGACATCATAGTCAAGGCTTCCATTCACACGATCAACGGCTTCTCGGCTCATGCCGATCAAAATGGCATCATCAAATGGATCAAAAAGATCAAGAACCTTCGAAAGGTTTTTCTCGTTCATGGGGAATACGAGGCGCAAAAGAGATTTAAAAAGGTGTTGAAGAAAAAAACAGGCTTGCAGGCTCATATAGTTGCCTATAAAGAAAAAATAAAAATCAAATGAAGGAGTTACAAATGAAAAGTTTACATTCACAACTGGCATCATATGCAAAAAAATGCGATGAGGTTCTGCTTTCGAAAAATCTCAAAAAATTGGTGGAAGAGGCGAATGAGAAAGTTCCGCAAATCACTCCAAAAAAGCTTAATAAAATAAAAAAAGAGATCATCGTCATAGATGTCCGCGAGCCTGAAGAGTTCGGTTCTGGTTATATCAACGCCAAAACCGTTTTGACTATTCCGCGAGGAAAGCTTGAATTTATGGCGATCGAGAAGATCGCCAAAGAGTTTGGGCAGGATGCGAAGATTGTCACTTACTGTCTCAAAGGAGCGCGAGGTTCTTTGGCGGCACTGCATCTGAAAAAGCTTGGATTTGAGAACGTTTTCAACCTCAAAGGGGGGATATTGGGCTGGATAGAAGCCGGATATACGATCAAAAATTATCTTGGAGAGTTCAAGGCGGTCTAAAGGATAGGCGCAGCAAGTCTTGCGAGTTTTGCAGCGAGGCGGAAAGGCAGCGGTTTACTGTCTGCCTCTTTTGGCTTCATTTTACGCGAGGCTGCGAAATCACGTGTAAGCATAGCCGCTACCTCGTCGCAGAACGATCTGTCATAAATGAGGGAAGTGAGTTCGAAATTGAGCCGGAAAGAGCGATTGTCGAAGTTGGCTGATCCGATCGAACTCACATAATCATCCACAAGAACCACTTTTTGATGCATAAATCCCTTTTGGTATCTGTAAAACTTCACGCCAAGGTCATCCACCTCGCTGAAGTATGCATAGGCGGCGAAATAGACCAGCAGATGATCGGGCTGTTCCGGGATGAGAATGCGCACATCCACTCCGTGCAAAGCTGCAAGCTGTAGCGCTGCAAGTGTGGCATCGTCAGGAACGAAATAGGGTGTAGCGATCCACAGACGCTCTTTGGCGCTGTTGATAAAGTGGATAAAGGTAAGCTCCGCTGTTGCAAGTCTGTCTGCAGGACCTGTCGGTAAAATGAGGACAGGAAGATTTGCTTTGTTGCTGACAACCGCATCCCACCGTAAATCCCCTATGAGTTCATCTTGAGCCCAGTTCCAGTCCTCGGTAAAACTAAGCTGTGCAGCGATAGCCGCGGGACCGTCGATACGGACATGGGTATCACGCCAATGGGAAAAACGTCTGCCTTTTCCGATATATTCATCTCCTATGTTATGTCCTCCTATCCAACACTCTTTGCCGTCGACGACCACAAGTTTGCGGTGATTGCGGAAGTTCAGCTGAAAACGGTTGTGTCGCCCTTTGGTTGTGTTGAATGCAGAGACAAAGATACCGCATCCTTCAAGCATTTCTATGTATCGTGAAGAGAGCTTGTAGGAGCCTATCTCGTCATAGAGGAGATAAATCCTGACTCCCTCTTTGGCTTTTTTGCACAGAAGCTCTCCAAGACGTGATGCGAGTTCCCCCTCTTCAATGATGAAAAATTCGAAAAGGATATAGGAGGATGCGTGTTCTATGCCTTCCATCATACTTGCAAAGGTCGCTTCACCGTCGATGAGCAGCTCCACGTTGTTTCCATGGAGTGTGGGTAAGGTTGTGATCCCTGTTTTTATGACATCGATCCCGTATTTGTCCGTATGCTTGAAAGTATGCTCGCTTAGACGTTCCTGGAGTGTCGAGAGCGCTTTTCTGACAGCTTTATCCTTGATTTGTCTCGCATTTTTGTACCCTACAAAGCGATTGCGTCCCAAGATCCAGTAGGCTGGCAGTCCCAACAATGGGAACGAGATCAAAAAAACAGCCCAGCCGACAGCACCTTGCGCCGTTCTCGTTTCCATAATGGCACGAAAAGCGCTGTAAAACGCTAAAGTTTCGATTAGGAGATAGAGGTAACCATATATCATGATGCGTCATTATAACGAAACTTGGCCCACAAAGGGTTGTGATCAGAAACCTTCTGCGTATCGATCGCTTTGGCTCGAAGCAGCTCAAGATCTCTGTAAAAGATGTGATCCAGTGGTTTTTTCCAAAGGGTTTTGATATAATGGGCATCCTCCATTGCCGCTTTTGTCAGCCCCAGTGAAGCGGCAAAAGCTTCAAGGTGGTGTTCTCGCCGTTTGCTCCAAGTGTTGAAATCTCCTGCGACGATCAAAGGTGCATCGACCTCTCGAAGATGCTCCAAAAGCCGCTGCAATTCATACAAAAAATGTTTGTGAGAAACGAAGTTGATTGCATGGAGATTGACTACATAAAGAGCTGTTTTTTCATTTAAACGATACGATGTTATAAGCAGTCCCTTTTTTGTCATACAGTAAAGCTCCTTTATGTGGGTGAGGATCTCTGTATGCGAAAGCATCTCGAAACTGCTCGCACTCAAAATGCCGTACGAAAGTTTTGTCATTTCGATATTTTTCACCGATGCGAGCTGAAAGTGCGAAAGTGTTCGCAACGCCTGAGGCGCAAGTACCGCTTCTTGCAGCAACAGCAATTGAGGGTCACACTTTGCCAGCAGATGTGAAAACGTCTGCTCAAAAGCCATCCGCCCCATCTCTTTGTGTACATTCCAGCACAGTATGCTAAACGTTCGAGAAGGGGAGATTTTTTTCATTATGAGCTTTTTTTCTTTTGACTCTCCATCTTTATATAGATATGGAGGATCTCAATGGCTGCCGGGGTGACACCGCTGATCTGCGATGCGGCCTGAAGTGTTGGTGGATTGAATTCAAAGAGCTTCTCCTGTATCTCTTTGGAGAGACCGCTTACTTTGGAGAAATCGAAGTTGTCGGGTATCTTGACTTGAAGGTACTTTTTCATCCTTTCGATCTCTTGCTCCTGCTTGATTATATAGCGGTGATATTTCGCTTCTGTGAGGATCTCCTCTTGGATGTAGCGGGAATATTGTGCAAGTTCGGGAACGAGGTGCAGCATCTTTTCTACATCGAAACTTTTTCGTGCCAGCAACTGTGCGGCGGCTATTTTGTCGCCTATGGGTTCTTCCCCCAGTTCGGCAAGGAGTGTTTGAAACTCTTTGTTTGGAGTGAAGGAGGTGTTTTGCAGGAGTACAAATCCCTCTTGGATCTGTCTGCGTTTTTCTTCTACACGATCCAACTCCTTTTTTGTCAGCAAACCAAGTTCATATCCATAAGGGCTCAGGCGCAAGTCCGCACTCTCTTCGCGAAGCAGCAGTCTGTACTCTGCGCGGCTGGTAAACATACGGTAGGGTTCTTTGGTCCCTTTGGTGACAAGGTCGTCTATCAGCACGCCGATGTAGGCTTCATCGCGGCGCAGCACGAGTGGCTCTTTGCCTTCAGTTGCAAGTGCGGCGTTGATTCCGGCCATCAAGCCTTGTGCAGCAGCCTCCTCATATCCTGTCGTTCCGTTGATCTGTCCGGCGAGATAAAGTCCCTTGATCTTTTTGGTTTCCAATGAATGTTTGAGTTCTCTTGGGTCGACATAGTCATACTCGATTGCATAGCCGTAGCGTACAATCTTGGCGTTTTCTAGCCCACGGATGGAGTGTACCATCTCTTGCTGGACATCGGGTGGGAGGGAGGTGGAGAGCCCGTTGATGTAGTATTCCGTTGCCTCTTTTGTCTGAGGTTCCAAGAAGAGATGATGGCGCTCTTTGTCGCGGAAGCGGTTGATCTTGTCCTCGATGCTTGGGCAGTATCTCGGTCCCGTTCCCTCTATCTGACCCGTAAAGAGGGGTGCACGGTAGAAGTTGCTTTCGATGATCTTGTGGGTGTTGAGATTGGTATAGGTGATGAAGCAGGGGAGCTGCTCTTTTGTTTTTGCAAACTCTTCTCTGTCAGTGCGGAAGCTGAAGGGGCTTGGGTTCTCATCACCCGGCTGCTCTTCCATTACACTGAAGTCGATGGAGTCGGCATCCACGCGCGGGCAGGTTCCGGTTTTGAGTCGTCCCATACGCAGACCGAGATTGGCAAGTGAGACGCTGAGTCCTTCACTTCGCTGCTCACCGAAGCGCCCACCTTCGAGTTTGATTTCACCGACATGAATAAGTCCACGCAGGAAAGTCCCTGTAGTGAGGACGATTTTCTTTGCCCGGTACTCGTTGAGGAGGTTTGTTTTGACTCCGACGACTTCGTCGTTTTCAACGATCAGCTCCTCTGCGAGCTCCTGAACGAGATCGAGATTTTTTTGTCCAAGCACCTTCGTTCGCGCAACCACTTTGTAGCGATCCATGTCGATCTGAGCGCGTGAGCCACGAACTGCCGGACCTTTGGCCTGGTTGAGGATGCGAAACTGGATGCCCGCTTCATCTGTGATCTCACCCATCACGCCGCCAAGCGCATCGATCTCGCGTACCAGGTGTCCCTTGGCAAGCCCGCCGATGGCAGGATTACAGCTTGTAGCACCCACATTTTCCGCAAGCATCGAAAGCAAAAGTGTTTTTTTGCCCATTTTGGCTGCGGCCATGCTCGCTTCCACGCCTGCATGTCCGCCTCCAATAACGATGATATCGTAGTTGTGTATCATTATATTTTTACCATTGCTATAAATTTTAACTGCAATTTTATCATTTTTATGTATGATTCAGATAAGAAATGCAGATTAGTTGGAGTCATAATGAAAAAACCGCCTGCAAGTGAAGTGTTCAAAGATTACAAACCCGAGATCATCACCTATGACCCTGCGGTTGATTTTGGAGATGAATGGCTCGATCGGGAACAGCATCTCAGTGAAAAAGAGAAGCTGATCGAGAAGATTATGAAGGGCAAACGGGCAAAAAAGGGCAACAGGACAACTTACAGAGCACCGATACGCACGGAAAATTTAAAAGGGGCAGACGATGCAAACACTGAAAATAACGATTGAAGATAGCTTTTTGCAGGACTTTCTCTCGATCGTTGAGCATTACAAAGGCAAGATCCAGATAGAAAAAGATGAAAATCTTCTACAAGACCCCTTTTTCTATGAACGACAAAAGCAGCTTCAAGAAGATATTCAAGCTCTCGATGATGATCGGGCAAAGATCTACCCACAAGAGGAGTATGCAACAAAGAGAGATGATTTTTTGAAAGTATTGCGATCGAAATATGCAGATTAGTCGTACTTTAAAGTACCAAAACAGCTTATTCGCGATTTTGGAGTATATTGCACAAGATAAAGTGAGTGCTGCCGAGAACTTTGTAAATGAGCTGGATAAGCTTATCGACGATCTGCCAAATTTCCCTTTCAAATACAGAAAATCGATATACTTTCAAGATGAAAATATCAGAGATATGATATATAAAGGCTATACTATAGTCTACAGAGTCAATACCGAGAAAAAGAGAATCGAAATACTGAGAATTTTCAATAAGAACAAACCACTTACAGAGTAAGGAAAAACATTATGAATATACAAGAAGCACACAACGCCTATAACAGTGGCAACTATGAAAAAGCAAGAGAATTGTATACGCAGTTAGCCGAAGCTGGCGATAAAGTCGCCCAAACCTCACTGGGCTACATCTATCAAAATGGTCTTGGATGTGAGAAGGATGAGCAAAAAGCGCTTGAGCTCTACCAAAAAGCGGCAGAGCAAAAGGAGCCGTTTGCACTCTACAACCTTGGCATCCTTTATGCAAACGGGCTTGGGGGTGTGGAGCATGACCAGTTCAAAGCGCATGAGTACTTCCTCGAAGCGGCTGTTCGAGAGGTCGTGCCGGCGATGTATGAGGTGGCGCTGATGCTCGAGCGGGGGCTTGGATGTGTGGCCAACGCGAGTGAAGCGGCCTTTTGGTATGAAGAGGGGGCCAAACGCGGGGATGCGAAGTGCTTCAACAATCTTGGCGTGCTCTACAAAGACGGTACAGGGGTGATCCAGGACAATCAACGAGCTTTTATCTGCTTTCAGCGCGCTGCCGATGTGGGACTGCCCGAAGGACTTTACAACCTTGGACTGATGTACGATCAGGGACTGGGATGCGAAGAGGATCATGACAAAGCGCTCGAACTTGCCAGAAAAGCCGCCTACAAGGGGCATGAAAAAGCCAAAAAGATCATCCGTGCACTCCAAGAGGACGGGAAGATAGTTTTCTGATGTTTACGGGACTTATCCGCGAGATCGCAACAGTCAAAAGCTTTGTCGGCTCCAAACTCACTCTCAAAGCGAAATACAGACCCGATATCGGCGACTCGATCGCTATCAACGGAGCTTGTTTGACGGTGACGGAAGTCTTGCCTGATGGTTTCAGTGTGGAATTAAGTCCGGAAAGTCAAAAAGTGCTCGCGATCGAGAACTACAAAGAGCGTGTCCATATAGAGCCTGCCATGGCGATGGGCGATCGCTTCGAGGGGCACATAGTCCAGGGGCATGTCGATACGGTCGGAGAGATCGAGAAGATAACAAACAATGGTAACAGCTACGATGTGTTTGTGAGCGTCGATAAAAAGTTCATCCCCTACATCGTGCCCAAAGGCTCTATAACGGTTGATGGTGTGAGTCTTACGGTCAACGAAGTGTTTGAGAAGAGTTTCCGTCTGACTATCATCCCCCATACGATGAAAGAGACGCTCTTTGGCAGTTACAAAAAGGGAACACGCGTCAATATAGAGACCGATATGTTCGCCCGCTATATCGAACATATTCTCAGCGCCAAGCAAAAGTCAAACAGTCCGTCATGGAGTGAGATCGACAAGATATCCGCACTCTTTTAGTGCCTTTTTCTATGGCCTCTTTTGTAGGTTTTTTTATAGCAGCGCTCGCAGATGCGAAACTTCGAGCCAACCGGTAAAACGGTGTTGCAGAGTTTGCAGCGAAACGCAAACTGCTTTTGCTGGAGTGAGCGCTCGATGAAAGCGTTGAGTACGGCTCTGTGTTCGCGCGCTTTGTCTGCATCGACGAAATACTCCTCGAAACGATAACTCAGCCACAGATAGAGTGAGATCTCTTTGACCATATCTTCTGCATGAAGCAGATCCTCGTTGGTGAGCGCATAGTCGCTGCCAAGCCGCGGCGGGTTGTAGCGGATCGGCTTTTTGTTTTCCAGGCTCTCAAGATAGCTCTCAAACACTCCCAAAATATAGGGTGAATTGAGTGTGAGTGGAGCGGTTGCGAGATGAAACTTTGTGATGGTATCAAGCTCATAATTATCGATAACGGTTGCGATCTCGACCATATCTTCAAGATCGGCCGCTTCAAACGGACCGCTAAAGACCATGTTTTTTGCAAAGAAGCGCAGCACTTCGGCTAACGAATTCTCTTCAAGAATGGAGCTGACGAGCTTGATGTGGTCGAGATTGGCCATCACTTTAAAAGGAAGGGCGACGGGGATGTCGGGTTTTTCCCAGTTTTTGCGGATGACTTTGAGCACTTCAGGGGATGTGGCCCCGACAAATCCCTCCTCCTCTATGCCGTAGCGTCCGGCACGTCCGGCTATCTGTTTGATCTCGTTGGGGAAAAGTTCACGATCCATGATCCCGTCAAACTTCTGCGCTTTGGTAAAGAGAATGGTTTTGATAGGCAGGTTCATCCCCATGCTGATCGCATCGGTAGCAACCAGCACCTCCGTCTCCCCCTCTCGAAATCGTCGTGCCTCTTCGCGTCTGACCTCGGGAGAGAGGTTGCCATAGACGGTGCTGACACTGAAATGCGAAGAGAGCTTCTGTTTGAGTTTAAGCACCTCTTTGCGGCTGAAGGCGATGACGGCCGTGCCTTTTTCTATCTTTTCAAGTGGTGTGTGGTGTTTGAGGAGAGTAAGCGGATTTTTCCGCTCGAATTCCACGATCTCCAGCTCCTCGCCGAGATATTTCGCAAGCTCGATGATTGCGTCTTTGGAGGCGGGACTGCCTGTCATGACAATCTCTTTGGCGGGTGCGCCGATGATGGCGTTCGCCCATGCCCAGCCGCGGTCGCGATCGTCGATGAGCTGCACTTCGTCGATGACGCAGACATCGACATCCACATCGTAGTTGAGCATCTCTATAGTAGAGCTGATGTGTGTCGCATCGGGGTCTAAAAGCTGCTCTTCTCCCGTAATGAGTGAAGCCTCGATGCCGGCGGCTTTGAGATTTTCATACCCTTCAAGTGCCAAAAGTCTCAAAGGAGCGAGGTAGTAGCCGGTATCTGCCTTTTTGAGTCGCTCCATCGCAGTATAGGTTTTTCCACTGTTGGTCGGCCCTATATGGAGTGTGAGTTTGCGGCGAAGGGAGCGGGCGATCGGGAAGAGATTTTTGAAGTCGCGAATACTCTGAGCCAGAAGCTGCTGGCGCTGCCTGCGCTGCATATGCTCCTGGATCGCATACAAGAAGCGCTTGGATGTCTTTTTGACCAGTTTTGGGGAGATGACAAGCTTTCTGCCGACATAGGGCAGCAGCACCTCGTAGATATGTCTGTAAAACTCCTCAAGCGAGAGTCCTGCCGATTTGGCGTAGGCATCGCTTTCTTGGATGATGAGTTCGAGTTCACTGAGAAAACTGCCCTCATGCTCCTTTTTGGCATTGTCGATGGTACCCTCAAGCTCCAGCGGCTCTGCCAGCCAGATGCGCTCAAGCAGCTCGTCGAGCGGATAGTACACCTCCAGATCGTATGACACTTTTTGGTGAGTTACGGGGAGTGTGATACTCTCTTCGACGACGAAAAAGAGCTCACCCCGCTCGACTTTCACCTCTTTGATCTCTCTGTATTGCGCGAGGATCGCTTTGATATCGCGCGCTTTGAGGGCGGGGTAGTTCAGCTCGCTTGTCGGGGAGACCGCTTTGAGTGCATGGAGGATTTGGGACTTTTGCAGATATTTGTGTGGGAGGGTAATGGAGGCGAGGAATGCATCCAGCTGTTTTTGCCGCTGCACTGCAGCCTCTTTTTTGTCTGTTTCTATCTTGTTTACGATCTCTTCAAGTGGGGTCTCTTTGAGCCAGGAGAGCTCGTAGGGTTTGGTATGTAGTACTTCGATTTTGTTAAACTCTTCGCCAAATATCCGATATTGCAGAGGTGCATGAAACTCGAAGCGATCATGCAGATCGAATGTCCCGTCACATGCATCTTCGATCTGCAGTCGCTTGCTTTCAAAACGGATGAGCTCAAGTTTGTTTCGCATCTTCGAGAGAGTGATCTTTTTACTGCGGACATCCCGAAACGCCTCATAAAGCGTTACTGCCTCCTCCGGCGTGACTTCAAGCTCATCCAAAAAGGCGTTGATCTTCTCCATCTTTTCGGCGATGGGCTCTTTGCTCTTGTCCGATTTGTATATTTTACCGTTTTGTGCAAAAAATTCAAGGATCATCTCCCGCACGACGATATCGGCAGTAGACCAGAGGTTGCGTACGGTTTTTATCATGACACTCTTTGAGTATTCGATGTCATAAATACCCAGATAGTGCATCAGCTCGCTGAGAGTATCGCTGCTAACGCGTTCTATACCGACATCGAAAGGGTCGTTGTCGAAAAATTTCTTGATTTTTTGATTGATTTTGGTGAATTTTTTATTTTTCTTGGCCATAGGGGGGATTGTAGCCTCTTTTTGTATAAAAAACGCTTTGATTTTTGTGCCTTCAAGAATTATTATGATATAATCGACAAGGATAAAAAACAGATTAGAACAAAAAAGGGGAGAATATGAAAAAGTTACTGAGTATTTCTGCCTTGGCGGCTATAATGCTGCTTGGCGGATGTGGAAGCGAAGAGACGAGTTGCCGTATCGACGTACAAAAAGATATTGATCAAGGTAATTTCGATGCTGCAATCTCAAAGCTCAATGGTAGCTGTGCCTCGACATTCAATGAAAACGATCGTCTTTACAACCTTGCGACTGCTTATATGGGGAAAGCAGGATATGGAGTGAGCGATGTGATCAAGGTGATGGTTGAAGCAGATGACAATAGTAATAGCGGAAGTTTTTCAACTTTTACGAAGAGTATCAATAAAAATAAAAAGAGCGATTCGTTGGATCTTTTAGGACAGGCAAAAAGTTATTTTCTACGCTCTCTTGATCCAAGTGTGACAAGTGTGCAGACATTGTTCAACAAATACTGTTCGAGAAGTGGTAGCAAATTTGTCGATCCACGCATCAAAAATGCCTGCTTCTACGTTGGTTTCAACGATGTGATTCGAACAAGTGTCACGGTTGGTGAGCTTACGAAAGATGTCGACAAGGTTGTGGATGCGATCGATACCAAAACTTCATCGGCCATTCCTATCGATATGAAAGTGAGTCTCGATGCCCTTGCATGGGCAACGGGCAATTCTATTCAGAACGGCTCTACCGTGACACCGGGAGCCCCTCAATCTATTAAAGGAAACAAGTACATTCCTCTCGTGCTGATCAACAACGGTGAAACGTTTTATCGTTTAGCGGATGCCAAGGCTCCCGATAAGAACAGCTCGACAATTTTGACAGACGGCTACTGTACGGCAAGTGGAGATACATCAGCTTGTGCGGGCATAGAAAAGCCCGACGGTTCGATCGATACGTCGAAAATTCCATCAGGAACGACATGTTATGCCTGTCCCGTTTCGGTCGAGAGCAACGCTTCGACGGCAAAAGTTGCCGATCTACTCGTAGAAGCGCTCAACAACGGAACCGACTCGATTTTATCCATTTCGAACGATCCCGATCTTGAAGACAGTGTCAAAAAGTTTAAAAAAGAGGTAACCGGAAGTGAAAACGGAAGGGTAACGATCGATGACATTATGAAATATCTCAACGCAAAGTAAAGAAAAAAAGGGAGAGCCATTATGAAAAAATTACTTACACTTTCACTGCTTGGAGCAAGTGCGCTGTTGCAGGCCGATATGTCGCAGCAAGAGTTTTTGTACAAAGATCCTCGTATGATGGGTATGGGTTCGGCAGCTACGGCTGTCGGCGGTTATTCGACGGCCGTTTTTTACAATCCTGCCGGACTTATCAACATCAAAAAGAGCCATGGAGTTGAGGTAGAATTGCTTGGCATTGCCGTTACGGGTTCTAAAGATATAAAAAGTTTTGCAGATGATGTCAACAATGCCGATACGGATCCGGAAATAATCGAAGCGGTCAAAAAATATTCCGGTGAGGCATTTAACGTTACTGCATCGGACTATACATCGTTCTCCTACCATACGCAAAACGATCTTGCCTATTCAATCGGTGTTTTGGCTTCGGTCGATGCGAATTTCATTCCTCATGACAACAGTGGTATAAACGGTCTGCTTGAAACACACAGCCGAGCGTATGGCGGAGTGCTTTTGGGAGCGGCGCAGAAGTTCGACGGAATTCTCGGCGGGAAGCTGACGGTTGGGCTTGGACTGAAGTTCATCACTCAAAAATCCTACGAAGCGGGTCTCGATGCTGGAGAAGTGACCGAGCACAAAGATGACCTTGGAACATATTTGCAAGACAAGTATGAAGTTTCCAACTCAGGATTCGGGGCGGACATCGGGGTGATCTACGAGCCTGGAATTCTTACTGCCTTGCATCCGGCCATAGGATTGAGTCTTATGAATATCGGAACGCTTAATTTCGATGATGTTTACGGTGCACAGCCGATGACACTCAACGGCGGTATTTCGATCTCTCCGGAAGTTCCTTTGCTGGATTCACTGACGGTATCTGTAGATTATGTCGATATGCTCAATGCGCAGCAGGCACGTGTGCGCAACTACAATCCATACAGAAGTTTTGACCAGTACGATAACGCTGACATCGACTTTGATGTGATGCAGCATCTCAGAGCTGGTCTCAAAGCGGGTGTGTTTGACAACTCTTGGGTGACAACGACCCTTATGGCCGGATTGTATCAGGGGGCTTACACCGCCGGTGTCGATTTTCAGTTTACACTTCTTAAAATTCAGGCGGCAACATACCAGGAGCAGCTTGGGGCCAAAACGGGTCAGCTTGAAGACAGACGCTATATGGTCGGTTTGGGAATCGGCTGGTAAAAAGGATACAACCTTATCATGAGAATATCAAATTGACGAATTTTTTTAGTTTTTATTGACTTTTTTCGTCAATTATGGCTATAATGACGATGAAAATTAAATATTATGGAGTTTCATCGTACATGGCCATCGCCTACATTCGACCTGATAAACATTTCGGCACCGCTTACGATCAACTCAAACTCATCACTTCCTATGCATTGGTCAATGATATGGAAGTGACGGAAAAGTTTATCGACCAGGCGCCAAAGAGGAACCGTTCTCTTGAAGAGTTTGAAGCAGCGAAATTTTTTCGTGCGCACAAAGAGGGGACGTTGCTGGTTGCGGATGTTTGGGTGCTTGGAAACAGTGTTGAAGAGATAGCGCAGACATTCAACTGTCTGTTCAAAAATGACATTACGGTTCACTTTGTCGCCAAATCCGTTGTCATGTCCAAGCGTAGCAGTGCTGTGTTTGTTCTTGGACTGCTCGATGATGCAAGACAGATGCTGCAAAAAAGTTCGCAGAAAAAGGTGGGCAGACCGCGCGGCAGCAAATCGAGCTCGAAATTCGACGTGTATCTCGAAAAGATCATGGCTTATATTCAAGAGGGCAGAAGTGTAAGTGAAATAGCACGTATTCTTGGAGTGAGTCGCAGCTCTTTGAAAGACTACATCGAATCGAGAGAGCTCAAAAAACTGGCGGCAGAGCCGCTTGTCTTTAAAAAAACGAGTGAAGAGGATGTCATTAAAAAGGCACAATGTCCCGATGAAGCCTACAAAACGATGAAAACCATAAACAACGAGGGAGCAGACGCATGAGCAAAGCAGAAACAGTTAAAAAGACGCACTGGAGGCCGAAACGGTATGTAATGTATATAATAGCAACAATAGTCGCATTGGTGCTGCCGTGGATAAGAGTAAATGGAAATCACTTCTTCTTGTTAAGCTTTGACAAGATGAAGCTACATTTGGCATTTGTACAGTTCGATATGCAAGAACTCTACTTGATGCCGTTTTTGTTGATGATACTCTTTATCGGGATCTTCGGTATGACGGTATTCGGCGGGCGGATGTTCTGTGGATGGTTCTGTCCGCAGACTATTTTCCGTGTCGTTTATCGTGATTTGATAGAGACGAAACTGCTCAAGCTTAGAAGAAGCATCAAAAACAAGCAAAAAGAGCCGGACTGGAGTAAGCCGGAGAACAAAGTGAAGCGTGTTATCGCGATCCTTATCTGGTCTGTGCTGGCACTTGTTGCCGCGGCGGACTTTATGTGGTACTTCGTTCCGCCGGAAGATTTCTTCAGATATCTCCAAAATCCGTCTGATCATATGGTCATGATCGGTTTCGTTCTTGGAGTTGCAGGCTTTTTGATAGCGGATATCATCTTTATCAAAGAGAATTTCTGTATCTATGTCTGTCCTTACTCTCGTGTGCAGTCGGTCCTGTATGACGAGCATACGATCATGGCGATCTATGATGAGTATCGAGGCGGTAAGATTTATGACGAACATCACCACAAACTTGCAAAAAGTCAAAAAGAGGTCAAAGCGGTCAATGGGGAGGATGCCCTCTGTACGGCATGCGAGAGCTGTGTGAAAGTGTGCCCGACCCATATCGACATTCGTGAAGGTTTGCAGCTTGAGTGTATCAACTGTCTTGAGTGTGTCGATGCCTGTACCGATGTTATGGCGAAGTTCAACGAGCCGACACTTGTCAAATGGTCGAGTGAGTATGAGACACTCTACAGAAAAGGAAAGACACATTATTTCAGACCGAAGATCATCGGTTATATCATCGTTCTTCTGATCGTGATGGGTGTTTTGGCTGCAATGGCAAGTAAAAAAGAGTATATGCTTCTCAATATCAACAAAGAGACACGTGCATATTCGATCAAAACGGAACCGCGTGGTTGTCAGCTTGGAAAAGACAAAAATTGTCATTTCGTTGTCGAAAATGCGTATGAGTTCCTTGTACAGAACACGCAAAGCAAGAAGATGAAGTTCTTCTTCGATGTCAAGCCAGATATCAAAGTCAACGGTAAGATCGAGATTCTCAAACCAAGAAGAGCGTTCACAGTCGTACCTGGCATCAAGAAAAAGAAAATCGTCGTTCTTGGAACGAACGATATGCTCGTAACGAATAAAAGAGACGATACGATCATCCCTATTACGATCCATGCGTATGCTCTGGACAAAGACGGCAAGCCGAGTAAAAAGATATCGGTTTTCAGAAAAGCTCGATTTGTCTTCCCTCGCGCGGATATACTTAAAAAATAACATACTTCAGCTTCACGCTGAGGTATATTTGCTGCTTATAATTATTATAAATACAAAATCTAAAAGTTTCGTTATAATTCCACTCGAAAAACTCCTGCACTATTTTTTAGCAGTTTATTCATCATCCAAAATCCATAAAGGAGACACATGGCATTTTCACCGGAAAACAGAAAAGGTACTATCAGCGGTATCGTTTTCGTTGCTCTTGTCGCGGCATCTGCGACATACATCGCGGGTCTTGGACCCATCAAAGCGCTAGGAATCTCCCCTCTTGTTGTCGGTATCGTTATCGGTATTTTCTATGCAAACACACTGCACAACCACTTCCCAAGCTCATGGGAGACAGGAATTGTTTTCAGTGCGAAGAAGATTCTTCGTTTTGCGATCGTTTTTTATGGTTTCAGACTGACATTCCAGCAGATCATCGATGTCGGGCCTGCCGGGATTACTGTTTCAGCGGTTATGCTTACCACGACATTCCTACTTGGTACATGGCTTGGTATGAAGGTGTTTGGTCTTGATCGCGATACTTCGATGCTCACAGCTTCAGGTGCGAGCGTATGTGGAGCAGCAGCCGTTCTTGCAACCGAGCCGGTTCTTAAAGCAGAAGGGCACAAAGCGGCTGTAGCGGTTTCAATGGTCGTTTTATTTGGTACGATCTCTATGTTCTTGTATCCTGTACTGTATGCGACGATCATCGAGCATGCTACAGGTTTCTTGCATATGACGCCGGAGCAGTTTGGTATCTATACAGGGGGAACTATCCATGAGGTCGCTCAGGTTGTCGCAGTACCGAACTCCATCCCGGGTGCGCCACAGGTTATGGCAAATGACGCGGTTATCGTAAAAATGACGCGTGTTATCATGATCGCGCCGATGCTTATCATCCTCGGTCTTTACCTCTCTTACAGTGCGAAAAAAGAGGGTGGTGCTGCCAGCGGTGTCAAACTTGTCATACCTTGGTTTGCGGTTTACTTCATCGGTGTTGCCGGTTTCAACTCTTTCCACTTCATACCAGATAACATCGTACATCAGATCAACGTGGTCGATACATTCCTCCTTACTATGGCGATGACGGCTCTTGGTATGCAGACACGTTTCGCGAAGTTCAAAGGTCTTGGGCTTGCACCGCTTTATACCGCGCTTGGTATGTTCGTCTGGCTTGTTGTCGGCGGCTTTGTCATTACAAAAGCGGTTACGGCTGTTCTCTAAGAAAATACTTCGAGTCCACTTTGTGGACTCTCCTCTCTTTGCAGGGCACCTCTAAAAACCCTAAGTTGCCTCAGCATTATAGCAAAAGTGCTTATTTGAGGCGGAACTTTGCAGTCGCTACCGGTAGCTTCAAAAAGTTCCAACGAAGAAGAAGCGTTTTTGCTATAATGCCCTACGGGAGTCTAAAATAGGAGCAATCTTGCGTAAAAATTTTTCTCACCGTCGCTTTGGCTACGCCTTAAAAAATATTTTTCACAATCTCACTCCTCTTTTAAGCTCTGAGACAATTTAGGGTTTTTAGAGGTGCCCTTTACTCACTTTTAAAAAAATCATACTATAATACTCACAACCAATAAAAAAGGGTATGCGTGTCCAGTCTGCCAAACAAACTTGACAACTATTGGCTGTGGAAAGAGGTACGAGAGCGCCTTGGCGTCTCCAACCCTCTGTATAAATACTGGCGGGATACGCCGCATATAAAACTCAACAACAAGTATGTCTTTGTCAAGAAGAACACACTTCCTTCCAAGTATGGGTACGTGGAGGAGATACTTACAAATCTCTCAGGTTATCTCCCGACCAAATACGCTGCAGATACGCTGCACATGGATGAGCATGTCTTTCGCTATGAAAAAATGCGCCTTTACAAAGAATTTGAATACAAATATGTCGAAGATGTCAAGTTTGTCAATATTCGAAAATTCTTCATCCAAAACGGCATAAAAGTGCCTGATAATGCCATCGTGCATCTGGGACGTCTGAAGGATCTTGAGATTACGGAGGAGTGCACTTTCTACAATCTCAAATATGACTATGGAATCGTGATCTATGGGTAGTTTTTTTATTGAATTTCGTGATCCGCTCTTTAGTATCATCATTCTTTTTGCCATCATTTTTGTCATCTCCTTTTTTTCCTATTGGTGGGGACGCTACAAGGCAAAAGACAATTACCGCTACCTTGACCGCTTCCTTGAGCAGTTCCATACGCTCCCCAGCGAGGATGATCTCAAAGCTCTGATACGGCAGGGGGAGCTTTCGCACAAATCATGGCTGCTGCTTGCCGACGCCTACACGAAAAACGGGGATTATGAAAAGGCGATCGATATCTACAGCGAAGTGCTGCGCCTCGAAGATGCGAAAGAGAATGCGCGAGACATTATGTTTCTTCTTGGCAAGACCTATTTCAAAGCGGGATTTTTGGGACGCAGCCGTGATGTCTTTTTGGAGATTTTACGTAAAAATCCCCGCACACCGCAAGCTTTGCACTATCTTTTGCTCGTGTACGAATATATGCGTGACTATAATGCCGCCTTGGAGGTGCTTGAGCCACTTGACGAACTGGGTGAGGATGTGACAAAAGAGACGCTGTATCTTAAACTGCTTGCGCTTCTTCAAGCACCGGACATTGACGAAGAGTTGCGAAAGATAGAGATAGTTGCTCTTTACAAAGAGCACAAACAGCTCCCCAGAATGATTTTTGAGTATCTTTTCCGCATCGATCCCCTGCTTGCCTGGAAGCATCTCGATCTCAAAGATGCACCGCTTTTAGCCGACATTCTCTGGCAGTTGGAAGAAAAAGAGGTCAATTTCGATATAATTGCAAAGAGTGGTTTTCTCCAGGAGCTCTATACGGCCAAAGGCTATATCGACATAGCCAAAAGCTCACAGCAGTTCGAGCTGGATGTGCTTATAAAACTCCCCGAAGATGCAGCGGCAACGATAGGGTTCGAGTATCTGTGTGAGCACTGTAAAGTGGTGTTTCCGTTTGGTTTTCACCGTTGTAGCAGTTGCCACGAGATTGGCACGGCAAGTCTGGAGTACAATCTGGTTCGAGATTATCAAAAGGAGCTGAGTGAAGCGGGTGACTCTTTTTTGTGACGGCAGCAGCCTTGGCAATCCGGGACCGGGCGGATATGGCGGGATACTCCGCTACGGAGAGCATGAAAAGGAGTATGGCGGTTATGAGATTGAGACAACCAACAACCGGATGGAACTCACAGCCGTGATAGAGGGGCTGCGCCTGCTTAAAGAGCCATGTGAAGTGGAGATCGTCTCGGACTCCTCCTATGTGGTGCGGGGTATCAACGAGTGGCTCGATGGCTGGCGCAAAAAAGAGTTTAAAAAGATCAAAAACCCCGATTTATGGCGGGAGTACATCAAGACGGCAAAGCCGCACCGCATCTATGCAAAGTGGGTGCGCGGGCATAACGGACATAAAGAGAATGAACGGTGCGATAAGATCGCAAAAGAGCAGGCAGAAAAGGCAAAGGCATTAAAAAATGCATAAAAGTATAGAGAAATTGGAACAGGATTTAGGTTATACCTTTGAAAATAAAGATCTCATTATCGAAGCGCTGACACACAAGAGTTACAAGCAGCCCTACGATAATGAGAGATTGGAATTTTTAGGCGATGCTGTGCTGGACTTGGTAGTGGGGGAGTATCTCTACTACAAGTTTGAAAATGCGAACGAGGGCACACTCTCAAAAATTCGTGCATCTTTGGTGAACGAGGTTGGCTTTGACAAACTTGCGCGCCATTTGCATTTGGGAGATTATATTTTGCTTTCAGCAGCGGAGGAAAATAACGGTGGTCGAGAAAAACCTTCACTGCTTTCAAACTCCTTTGAAGCGGTTATGGGAGCGATCTATCTGGAGTCGGGACTAGAAAAGGTCAAAGAGATAGCGATCAGACTCATAGAAGAGGTACATAAAGAGATATCGCTCGATTCTCTTTTTCGTGATTTCAAGACCTCTTTTCAAGAGCTTACGCAAGCACGATACGGAGTGACTCCGGAGTACAAGGTGATCGCCTCCCGTGGCCCAGATCATAAAAAAGAGTTCGAGGTGGCTGTACTGGTTGACGGCAAGGAGTATGCGCGCGCTTCGGGCAAAAGCAAAAAGGCAGCGCAGCAGGAGGCTGCAAAAATAGCGCTCGATACTCTTAAAAAAGGCAAATGATTTGAATACATTCGGCATACGATTTCGTTTTACGACATTTGGAGAATCTCACGGCAAGGCGCTTGGCTGTATCGTTGACGGGATGCCAGCGGGTATAGAGATAGATGAAGCTTTCATCCAAAGCGAGCTCGATCGAAGAAAACCGGGTAAAAGCAAGTTCGAGACAGCGCGCAAAGAGGCTGACAAGGTGGAGATACTCAGTGGCGTGTTCGAGGGCAAAAGTACCGGTACCCCTATAGCGATGGTGATCTACAACACCAACCAAAAAAGTAAGGATTACTCCAATATCAAAGATATTTTTCGTCCCGGGCATGCGGATTTCACTTATTTTCACAAATACGGTATCCGAGATTACCGAGGTGGAGGGCGCAGCAGTGCCAGAGAAACGGCTGCACGTGTGGCGGCAGGAGCGCTTGCGAAGATGCTGCTTCGCGAGCTGGGCATCGAGGTACAAAGCGGCATCAGTGAGATAGACGGTATAAAATCACGAAGCTTTGATTACGAGTATGCCAGAGAGAGCATCATTTTTTCGCTTGACAAGGAGGCGGAGGAGGCACAAAAAGAGGCTGTGCTTCGAGCCAAAAACGAGCATGATTCCGTTGGTGGTGTTGCACGCATTGTTGTCAAAAACGCACCTGTCGGCCTTGGAGAGCCGATCTATTACAAGCTCGATGCCGTTTTGGCCGATGCGATGATGGGAATCAACGCCGTCAAGGCAGTCGAAATAGGAGATGGCTGTCTGAGCGTGCGCACCAAAGGGAGCCAAAATAACGATCAGATACGTCATGAGGGGTTTGAGTCCAATCATGCTGGCGGAATTCTTGGTGGTATCAGCAATGGTGAGGATATCGTTCTCAATGTCTTCTTCAAGCCTACTCCTTCCATTTTTCAAAAGCAGCATACCGTTACAACCATGGGCGAAGAGGTTGACTTCGAGCTCAAAGGCAGACATGATCCCTGTGTCGCGATCCGCGGCAGCATTGTCGCCGAATCGATGGCTGCACTCGTGATCGCCGATATGCTTCTGCTGAATATGGGACGGACTGTAGAGGGTGTAAAGCGCTATTATGAAAAGTAGCCTCTTCTCTTTAGGAAAATGAATTTCCTCCGATATACTTCCTATAAAAAACAGAATGAAGAAGGATTTTCAAATGAGCCCGAATCTCGCTTATGATATTTATGCACAAAACAATGTTGGAGTGGAGTCTCCGGCAAAACTCGTAGAGATGATGTACGAAGGAGTGCTCCGCTTCAATGCACAAGCAAAAAAAGCGATCAAAGATGAAAATATAGAAAAGCGAGCTTACTGGATCAACCGTTCTATAGCGGTGATAACGGAACTACTGGCCACACTCAATTATGAGGCAGGGGATGTCTCCGCATATCTTGAGGGACTTTATACCTATCAGATTAAACTGTTAAGTGAAGCCAATCTTGAAAACGATTTAAAAAGGATCGATATTGTCAACAACGTTTTCAAGGGGCTCCTGGAAGCTTGGCGAGAGACAAATGGACTGGCTTAGCGACCTCAAAATAGCCATTGTCTCCAAAGAGCCGCAAAAGATTTCCGCTCTCATTGACAGAGTGCCTGATTTTAAAAAGGTGGAGGAGATGCAAGAAGCTCTCTATCTTATCAAAGAGGCATATGCCGTTATGAACGAACTCAAAAGCGAAACGCTTGTGCAGCGAGAGCAGATCAAAAAGAACATCGACTTTCTCAAATCCACCGCAACTCACCAGAAAAACTCTCTGGATGTCAGCTACTAGTCACTATTTTAGAGGTGTCATTAAGATTTCTTTGGTATAATTTCACCACTTCCTCTAGACCTGTGCAATGGGTTTGCAGGGCAATGTGTCAGGGTGGGAACACAGCAGCACACCCTGCCTGCCCATGTGCCGCAGGTATCTGGGGGAAGCCTCTGAGCCAAAGTTACAACAGCTCCTTTTTTATCCACCATGACAAGACATACAATCCCCAGATATGCTGTTTAAACGTTCCTTTTCTCGCTGTTTCAAGATAGCGAGCGAGTATATCCTTTTTGAACATTCCCGTTTGTTCATTTACCTCTTCTATCAGTGAGATACGCCCGCTTTCTATCAGGTACTCCATATAAGGATTGGAAAATCCTTTCTTTTTTCGTTGGATGATCGTGTCATTAAGTTTGTTCTGCATTATTTTCTTTAGCAGTGATTTTGTAATACCCTCTTTGTAGCGCAGCATCGGATCGATGCTAAAGACAAGCGAGGCGAATTCATGATCGAGAAAAGGTGTACGCGACTCGATGGAGTGTGCCATCGAGATGCGGTCGAGTTTTGCAAGGAAGTGTTCGCTTTGGAAGTGGTTTAAGTCCATATAGCTGAACCAGATCGATTCGTCATGATGATTGGAAGCCTCAAAAGTGTCGCGATAGTTTTGGATGTAGCGCATACTCTCGCCGTCACGTACATTGCGCCGAAGCAGGATGTTCTTTTGCATGTCGGTGAACTTTTCGCTTGAGCAACGAAAGATCACCTCTTTCTCAAAAGCGCGCTTGTACCACTCCCACTCTCGGTTCATACTGAAGTGGGCGCGAAAGTACTTTTTCAGCCAGTTGGCATGGTAGAGCTCTTTGGCCTTTTCAAGCTCTATATACTCAAAGTACTGCCGATAGCCCAAAAAGAGCTCGTCACTCCCCTCACCGCTGAGCACAACTTTGTAACCATCCTTTTTAATCTCCTCCATCAGAATATACAGCGGTATTGCCGCAGGGTCGTTGAGTGGTTCGTCAAGCGCTTCAAAAACGGCATCGAAGCTCTCGATAAAGCGCTCTTTTGTGGCGATGACCTCTTTGTTGCGCACGCCAAGAAGCGCGGCACTCTCTTTGGCGGTATCCAGTTCATCGTACTTTCTGTACTCGCTAAAGCCAAGCGAGTAGCTTAGCAGATCGTGTCCGCTCGCTTTGGCATAGTAGTTGATTGTCGCGCTGTCGATCCCGCCGCTAAGGAGTGTCGCTACGGGAACATCGGTCGTACTGAGGCGTAGTTCGATGGACTCTCGGAGTTTGGCTTCGAGTCGCTCTATAGCCTTTGTTTCATTGGTGATACGGTTTGGTTCGTTATCCAAGAGATCGAAGTAGCGCTTGACTGTAAAGCTTCCATTGTCATAAATGAGGTACTCCGATGGAGCGAGTTTGTAAACACCTTCGTAAAAGGTCAGCGGTGAAGTGGGTGCAAGATAGGTAAGATAGGAGAGCATCGCACTTTCATTCATTTTGACTCGATCCAAAAAGGGCTTGATCGCTTTGAGTTCGGAAGCGAAGAGAAAAGCATCTTTGGTTTGTGTATAAAAAACGGGTTTTTTCCCAAGGCGATCACGATAAAGTAGCAACGTACCGTTGTCATAGATCGCTATAGCGAACATCCCGCGAAGGTATTTGACGAACTCCTCGCCGTAACGTAGATATAACGCGAGTATAACTTCGGCATCACCGTTTGTTTGAAAATCAAAATCAAGTGAGTCGCGAAGCTGCTTGTAATTGTAGATCTCCCCGTTGAAACTAACAAGAACGTTTTCATAACGTAATGGCTGGTTAGCGCGGTGGTGTGTGTCGAGTATCGAGAGGCGCTGATGTGCGAAAAAGAGTTGCTCCTGCTCCTCTATACCACAGTAGTCAGGACCTCTGTGGGTAAGAAGCGCCAGAGCGTTTTTCGCTTTTTTGCTTTCGTATGTTCCGATTATTCCAAAGATGGCGCACATTTTCTTACTCCTATCGTTTTGTCGTTTTCAAGATAACCGCTCTGCTCGAAGAAAATCTCGGCATGAAAATCGCGCAGCATCGCCTCTATTTTCACATCGTCGATATAGTTGTAGATGTCACTCTCTTTGTTCCCGTAGAGAAAGTTGAAAACAACACCATTTCTGGAGGCGTCAAGACACTTTTTGACAAACAAAAAACTCTCAAACAAGGTCAAAGTGTTGAGTGTACCGCTGCAGATATAGTAATCAGCCTTCGGTAATGCATCAGTCAGAACATCGAGATAGCGGATATCCTGCTTGCTCTTTTTTTTGGCGATATGCACAAAACGTTCAAGCGACTCAATACCGATATAGTGCTTGGGCTTCTCTCCGCGCTTTTGTAAAAAAAGCCAAAAATCTCCAAAACCGCATCCTGCATCGGCGATGGTGATGTTACCAAGATCATTTGGAAGAGCCTGACGAATTACTTCAAAGCGGATCTGTTGATGCTCTTTCGAGTTCCAGCAGAGTGCTTTGGCACTGACGCCGTATTTTTGCAGCGCGGCGAGGTAAAAGTATTTGGGATCGATCTTAGGCATGTTTTTTTGCTACAATTATAACGGAGTTAAGCTAAAAGGATATATATGCGAGTCTGTATCGTAGGGATTGGAGGGGTAGGCGGTTATATCGCCGCAAATTTTGCAAAAAGCGGCATCGATGTGACGGGCATTGCACGAGGTGCGCATCTGCAGGCTATAAAGGAGAGAGGTATCGAGATTGTCGAAGATGAAACACGCTGGAGTGTGAATATGAACGCTTGTTCGTGGACTGAGCTCGATGGTGTTTTCGATGTCGTACTGTTTTGTACCAAGAGCTATGATCTTGTCGCAAGTGCTGAAGCGATGCGAAAGCATACAACGACAGAGAGTGTCGCTGTGAGCTTTGCCAACGGTGTAAATAACGGGGACATACTGCGTGCGCATCTCGATGCGCAGGTGATAGATGGTGCTGTCTATATCCTCTCCCATATTGAATCACCCGGAGTGATACGCAAAAAGGGCAACATCTTTGCAGCCGTCTTTGGAGGGAGAGGAAGTGAGAAACTCGCAGATTTATTTGAAAAATCAAATTTAAGATACAAAATATCTACGAACATACAAAAAGATCTGTGGAAGAAGTATATTTTTATCGCCGCTTTTGCCAACCTGACAAGCTATTATGACCAGAGTATCTATCATGTAGCAAAAGAGCATCCCCAAGAGACGCAAGCGGTGCTTGAAGAGATCGCCTCTCTTGCGGCTGCCAAAGGCATAGATATCCAAAAGGAAGTTGAAAAATCTCTTCAAACCGCTCTCTCACTTCCAGAAGATGCTTCCACCTCGATGCATCTGGACTTTCAGAACAAAAAGCAAACTGAACTCGAAGCGTTAAGCGGATATCTCGTCAAAGAGGCAAAAGAGTATGGTGTAGAATTACCTCACATAAACAGAATGTACGAGGAGCTTGTAAAAAGATGAAAGAGGTGATTTTGGGCGGCGGATGCTTTTGGTGTATCGAGGCGGTGATGCGAAGAGTAAAGGGTGTCAAAGAGGCTATAAGCGGCTATGCGGGGGGAGAGAGGCCTGATCCTACTTACTCGCAGGTCTGTAGCGGTGCTACGGGGCATGCCGAGGTAGTCAAAGTGATTTATGATGAAAATGAGATCACACTTGATGAGTTGCTCGATATCTTCTTCGCTATTCATGACCCTACAACGCTTAACCGTCAGGGCGCGGATGTCGGAACACAGTATCGAAGTGTGGTCTACTATGAAAACGAAGAGGAGAAAAAGGCGATAGAAGCGGCGATTGTACGTGCGCAAAAGGGGTACAGCGATCCGATAGTCACCGAAGTTGCTCCTAAGCCGGAATTTTATGAAGCTGAAGCGTATCATCAGAATTACTATGACCAAAACCCGACGCAGGGTTACTGCCGGATTGTCATCAGACCGAAAGTGCAAAAATTTTTGACAAAATTCACCGATAAAATAAAAAAGTAACGATAAGAGTAGTAAAATTGTCATAGGGGCAGCTGGATTGTTGCGGTGCCCGCAGTTCTATTCAAAGGATGCTTATGCAAAACGATCATATCTACAATCTCGCCATCATCGGAGCTGGTCCGGCGGGAATCGCGACGGCGGTTGAAGCTTACATCGAGGGTATACGTGATATCATCATACTCGAAAAGGATGAGAATCATAACTCTACGATTCGAAAGTACTATAAAGACAACAAACGGGTTGACAAGGACTGGAAAGGGCAGAAGGTGGAGCTTGATGGCCGTATCTATTTTATGGATGGTACAAAAGAATCCACGCTCGATTTTTTTGATGAACTGCTCGAAAAGCACTCCGTAAAGCTACAGACACACACTGAAGTGACGGGTATAGAGAAAGAGGGAGAGAACTTTGTCATACACTCTTCCAAAGGCGACATAAAAGCTAAGTTCGTTGTTGTCACGATCGGCAGAATGGGGAAACCCAACAAACCGGATTACAAGATACCGCTTTCTATTCGTAAGCGTGTGGGATACACACTCGATGGATGCAGTGAAGGAGAGAAGATCCTTGTCGTGGGTGGAGGAGACAGCGCCGTTGAGTATGCGGTCGATCTGGCTGAGAAAAACGATGTCAGTATCTGCTACCGAAGGGAGACTTTTCGCCGTGCCAACCCGACGAACCAGAAAAACATCGCCAACGCTATAGCGCACAACGAAGTGCGTCCCATTCTCGGTGTCAATATCGAAGGGCTTGAGGATGATGGGGGAAAAGTTAAGGTACTGTACAAAGAAAAAGAGCCGGAAACGTACGACCGCGTTATCTATGCCATAGGCGGAACGACTCCAAGCGGATTTTTGGCAAGTTCGGGCATCAAGGAGGAGGATGGCAAACCGGTGCATGACGAGCATTATCAGACAAATATTCCAGGCTTGTATGTTGCAGGGGATATCACTCAAGAAAGTGGAGGCAGCATCGCTCTGGGACTGAATCAAGGCTACCATATCGCCAAGCATATCGTAGAGAACGGGTGTTGTAAAAAATAGTATATCGTTACGCTTCGAAAGTGTCGTTTACAATCGGTTTGTCTCGCTCGCTCATAGTGCCATCGGCGGTGAAGAGTGTGAGTTCTATCTCTGCATGGAGGTACTGGGTGGAGGTGAGGATATGCTTTTGATCGGTTTCGAAAGCCGCTTTTTTGGCTGCGAGGATGATGTTGTCTAAAAGCGGTGTGTTTGCTCCGCTTGTATAAGTGCTGAAGATTTTTTCATTGAGATAAATAGTGATTTTGCAGGCCATGGGAGTGGCAAGAATGGGATGTTCTTCAAGAAGAGAAGCTTTGTCGATGAGACGTTTAGCCTGATAGACTTCAAGCATTGAATCACGTGCGAGTTTGAGCAGCAGCGAGTTTCCCACGGCTATCCTTTATCCTTTCAAATTGTTCGATTTTGCATTATAACATAATCGTTATTGCGGAGTTTTCGCCGTAAGACCTTTTTGAGTTTTGTAGAGCATTATAAGTTTGATGGCGGTCATAACTATAAGCACCTGGAACAGTGAAGCGAGGATGAAGGCGTAGTAGTGCAGTTTGTCGATGGAGTCGGCGTTATATGCCAATGTCGCCATAGCGATAAGGAGCGTGAGCGGCATGGAGTGGGAGAGACCAAGCAAAACGGAGTCGATCATACCGAGTTTTTTGATAAAGACCAAAGCAGCGACAACCCGCATCGCAATCATTACAAGTGCGATGATGGCAGCGGCATAGATCAGTCCCTCCATATGCAGTGCGCGCAGGTCGAAGCTGTAGCCGATATAGATAAAGAAGATCGGGATCAAAAATCCAAAGCCGTAGCTTGCGAGTTTTTTCTCCAGGTCATGTTTGTGTTCGAAAAATGTCGGGATGAAGATACCGGCAAGGAAGGCTCCAAAAGCCAGTTCAAGATGCAGATACATCATAGCTGCCACGAGTAAAAAGAAGATGGCCATCGAAAGACGGATATCCTGCTCCTGATTGTCTTGATGGGGCATAAGAACAAGCGAGAGCTTGGGAAACCACCAAAAGAGGATCGTCATACTTTTAAAAAGCAGAAACATAAAAATCAAAAAGAGTGCGAGAGAAAGCACCGTTTTGAAAAAACCGATGCCAAATCCCGACTCCAAAGCTGCCGCGGTAAGCGTGAGAATCCCGATACTCACGACCTCACCGATACTCCCAGCAACCATCGAAAGATCCAGCCATGCCGTTTTGCCGTACTCCTTTGCAAGTGTCGCAACCAGTCCGACAGAGATCAGAGGAAGCAGTACCATAAAAACTTTGCCAAGTACAAAGTAAAGACTGAAACTGATGGAAAAAGCGTAAAGAATAAGCAGATAAAAGAAAACTCTTTTGAGAATGGTTTTTGGAGTTTTTAAAAATTTTTTGAGGTTGATCTCCGTTCCCGCGATAAACATCAGGTATAAAAAACCGAATTCACTTAGAACATGAAATATTTTTTCATCATGGATAAAACCAAAATACCCCAAGATAGAACCTAAAACGATCTCGATGGGAGTTGTGGGCAGTCGAAGAATCTTTGCGAAAAAAGGGCTCAACAAAACGACGAGCGCAACGGATACTATGAGAGTGATGTTCGCGCTCATGCTCTCCACTCTTTTACACCTTTGTCGCTATGGAAAGGCCCAAATCACGGATGGTCTGCAGATCTTTGTCCGGTGCTGCACCCGGTGTTGTGAGGTAATTGCCTATGACGATGGAATTGGCACCATATTCGAAGATTCGCGGCCATACATCGCCGAACATCAATTCCCGTCCGCCTGCTACCATGATGCGTTGTGCGTCGGGAAGCATTTTGCGGGTGAGTTTGACGAGGTCGAACGCCTCCTCTTTTGTCAAAGGATTTGGCTGCAGATGCAAAGCAAGGTTATGATGATAGAAGTTGATCGGCACGCTTGTAGGGTGGAGCTCTTGGAGAGAACGCAGCATACTCAGACGATCCTCTTGCGTTTCGCCAAGTCCGAAGATACCACCCGATATCAGTACAAGCCCCACTTCATTGACATTTTCGCAGGTTTCAAACCGTTCGTCCCACGGATGGGTGGAGCAGATCTTTGGATAGTATTCGCGGGAAGTTTCGAGATTGTGGTTATAAGCCTTGATGCCATTTTTTTTCAGCTCCAAAAGCTGCTCTTTGGTTGCCGTTCCGTTACAGGCGATCAGGCGAAGACCGGGCTCCTCTTTATTGATGGTGTGCGCGGTGCGACAGACGAAGTCAAGCACTTTGTCATCCAGCCCTTTGTTGGAAGTTACCAGACAAAATCCGAGTGCACCGTTTTTACGTGCGGCTCTGGCTTCGTACAAAATCTCCTCTATGGGTTTTTGCTTGTAGCGTTCGATGTCCGCTTTGTAGCGCACGCTCTGAGAACAGAATTTACAGTCCTCGTTACATGTTCCGCTGTTGATATTGCTGATGGCGCATAGAAAAACCGTTTTATCTTTCAAATTCATACTCTTTTGTCAAAATTTTGCCGCTTCGGATATCTTTTGCGAAGTATTGTACCAAAAAACGCTTTTCGTCTATCTCCAGCAGTACCGATTCACTGTGCGGTTTTTCTCTGGCACACACCTCTCCGGGATTGAGAAAGAGTGTGTTTTTGTGCATCTTCGCTTCGAAGATATGGGTATGTCCGAAGATGACGACGTCACTGTCGGGCGTGAGGTAGTAGGGCATGTGCATCAGCTTGAACTTCACGTTCTCTATCTTGAAGTAGTAGGGTTCTTTGTGGAGGTTGAAGTCGTTGTGGTACTGCACCATATGCGCGTCGTTGTTGCCATAGACGGCGACATAGGGCAGACCGGTGTTTTTGATGTACTCTATTGTATCATACTCGCAGATGTCGCCGGCATGAATGATATACTGCGCACCCTTTATGATGAGGTTATCGATCGCCTCTTTGGCAAGGAGAAACTTTCTGTGTGTGTCGGAGATAACGGCTATTTTCATCATAGATACCTTTTTATTGCCAAAGCACCATGAAGATGCCAAGGATAACAACTGTTTGTTCGTTTTCTTGATACTAATACGCTATGCGGTAGTGACCATAAAGTAAAATGTGTACATTCTCTTCCATTTTGTCATATCGATGCTCTATTTGCTCTCTATCTCCTCCGCAGGCGTTCTTGTCTTACATTTGACGCACTCGTAAACCTCTTTGTTGCGATAGGTGCGCTTGGCGAGTACACCGTCGCACCCCTCTTCTTTACATTTAATCGTAGTGGGTTCAAACTTGGAGATAAATTTACATTTTGGATAGTTCTCACATCCCCAAAAAGCTCCTCTGCGGCTTGTACGGTAGATCAGTTTGCCACCGCAGTCGGGACATGGTGTCTTAGAAACCTTTTGCTCGCTCTGCAAACTTTTGGTGTTTTTACACTTCGGATAGGCGCTGCAAGCGAGGAACTTGCCGTTTCGTCCCTGCTTGACGACCATCTCCGCACCACACTTCTCGCACTTCTCACCTGCAAGCTCTTCCTCTTTTTTCGCAGGCGCGCTTGTACCGTCTTCGTTGATCTGTTCGGTGTACTTACACTTTGGAAAGCCGCTGCAGGCGATGAATTCTCCAAAGCGTCCTTTGCGAAGGAGCAGTTCGCTGCCGCATTCAGGACAGCTGCGACCTATCGGTTTTGCACTCTTTTGGGAGGCGATCTCTTTTTTTCCTTTTTCTATCTGTGCCATAAACTCCTTGTAGAACTCAAGCAGCAGCTTTTTCCAGTCCACTTTGCCTTCGGCTATTTCATCGAGTCTCTCTTCCATCTTTGCGGTGAAGTGCACATCGACGATATTGGCGAAGTGCTTTTCGAGGATTTCGATCACGGTAAAGGCGACTTCGGTAGGGATCAGCTGTTTTTTCTCCACTTCGACATAGGTTCTGTTCATCAAAGTAGCGATGGTCGGTGCGTAGGTTGACGGTCGCCCAATCCCTTCAGCCTCCATCTTTTTAATCAGACTCGCTTCGCTGTAGCGCGCAGGCGGTTCGGTGAAGTGCTGTGTAGGCTTGATGCTCTCGATCTCGGCTTTTTCACCCTCTTTGAGTGGTGGGAGAAGTTTGTCTTTGTCCTCGTTGCCAAGTACACGGTAGAAACCATCAAAAAGCAGCTTTCTGCCTGTTGCTTTGTACTCGGCATGTTCGCCCTTAAAGGTGATGCTTTGCTGCTCGAAAAGGGCATCCGCCATCTGGCAGGCAAGGAAGCGTTCATAGATCAGTTTGTAGAGTTTTGCTTCTTCTGGTTTGAGGTACTGTGCCGCCTGTGCTGGGGTGAAGTCCAGCATCGTCGGGCGGATCGCTTCGTGGGCTTCCTGCGCACCTTTGGCCTTTTTGGTATAGTACTTGGGTTTTGCAGGAAGGTACTTCTCGCCAAATTGCTCTTTGATCGTATCGCGAACGGCGTGGATCGCTTCGGCGGCGATGTTGAGCGAGTCGGTTCTCATATAGGTGATTACCCCGCTCATCCCCTTGGGTGTCTGCACCCCCTCATAGAGCTTTTGTGCGATGCTCATCGTTCGTTTAGGGGTAAAGCCGAGTTTACTCGAAGCGGTCTGCTGGAGCGTAGAGGTCATAAACGGTGGCGGAGTCGAAGTTTTGCGCTGTTTTGTTTCGATCTTGGCGATAGTAAAGTCGTCGTTTTCGATCGTTTCCGTAATACTTTTGGCTTCCTCTTCATTTTTGATGGAGAGTTTTTCGATCTTGTTGCCGTTATATTTAACGAGACTTGCATCTATGTTTGTTTTGAATTTGGTATCGATGCTCCAATACTCTTGTGGGACGAACGCTTTGATCTCCCGCTCTCGATCGACGATGAGCTTGAGTGTCGAGCTCTGCACTCGTCCACCGCTAAGCCCCTTTTGGATTTTGGAGCTAAGAAGCGGAGAGAGCTTGTACCCGACGATTCTATCAAGCAGACGACGTGCTTGTTGGGCATTGACCATATTCATATCGATCTTTCTTGCCGACTCGAGTGCGTGGTTGATCGCACTGTTGGTGATCTCGTGAAAGACGATACGCGGCAGCTCTTCGGGGTTACGCTTGATAGCATAAGCGATGTGCCACCCTATGGCTTCCCCCTCGCGGTCCTCATCGGTCGCGATATAGACGATGTCAGCCTTGTCCGCTTTTTGTTTGATCTCTTTGACGGTGGGCTGGTTCTCTTTGGCGATGGAGTAGGTCGGGACGATCTCCCCTTTTTCTTCATCTATCGTGATGCCAAAACGGCTCTTTGGCAGGTCACGGATATGTCCCTTGGAGGCGATAACCTCATACCCCTTGCCTAGAAAGTTTTTGATAGTACGTGCTTTTGCAGGTGATTCGACGATGATTAAGTTCAAATGTTTTCCTATACTATTATATGGAGTTTCGATTTCGAAAGTGTATCGAAAAAAGTTTAAACGTGAAATTTTAGCTTTTTTGTTAAAGTTTTTTTTTCATGACCGATATAGTTGTCAAGCTCAACATGGATGTTGGCTAAAATCAACCCGGAACTATCCGGAAGATAAAAGGATTTATCATGAGTTTCAGAATAAACACGAACGTAAGCGCACTCAATGCACACGTAAATGCGCAGATGACGAACAGAGCGCTTTCCAATTCATTGGAGAAGCTATCAAGTGGTCTTCGCATCAATAAAGCAGCTGACGATTCATCAGGAATGGCGATCGCAGACAGCTTGAGAATGCAAGCAAGCTCACTGGGGCAGGCTATCGCAAATGCGAATGACGGTATAGGAGTTATCCAAATCGCCGATAAAGCGATGGACGAGCAACTTAAAATACTCGATACTATCAAAACAAAAGCCATCCAGGCAGCATCCGATACACAGAGTGCAAACTCACGTGAAGCGATCCAAAAAGATGTCAACAGATTGCTAGAGCAACTTGACAATATCGCAAAAACTACAGCCTACAATGGACAGGCACTTCTAAGCGGTAACTTCACCAACAAAGAGTTCCAAATCGGAGCATACTCCAACCAGACAGTAAAAGCTTCCATTGCCAATACACAATCACTTGCGATTGGTAACATTACATCCAAGACAGATGAAGTAGCTGTTGGAAATGTTGTAAGTGACAAACTAACAACAGGCTTAACAGAAGGTACAGATAAAATTTATATGAGTACCGCGTTGGCAAATGGTTTTACCAAAGGATTTGGTATTGCTGCAGGAGATACGATTCGTATCGATGGAGTAGGGGATTACAAAATTACAGATATCGATGGTTCTGTACTGTCAACAGGAAAGATGTCGACAGCTATTTTGACTCTTGATAGAGGACTGGAGAAGACTCTTTCTGCTGGATCGACATTGCGTTTATCCTTAGTGAAGACAGCAGCCGAAGATCTTAACAAGTTATCAACAGGTGGAGGGAATTTCTCTCAGGGGAATGCCGTAGGAGTATCAGATATTACTGGATTTGCTGTTGGAGATCAAGTTGCTTATACCAATAGTAATGGTGTAACAACAATTCTTAAAATTGTTCAGATCAGTGCAGCTGCTGCTGCAGATGGTAAGAAAAGTGGAGCAATCACATTTAGTGGAACGCCAGGAGGTGCTTTATCGCTTGGTACAATAAAAATGTACGATAGAGCTAGCCTTGGTAGTGATTTTACAGGTGATGATTATGTCCAGTATACAGTTGGCGGCACTCAACTTCAAGGTGTACAGCTAACAGAGTCAAAAACTGTTACAAAATCTGATGGAAGTACTACCACACTTGCTGCTGGGACTGCCCAGACAGGACTTGGAAGAGTAGCCGATCTTATCAATGCAACAAGCGACAAAACAGGTATCAAAGCAAAAGCGATTGTCGAGCAGAACTCTAACATTCGAGTACAAGGCGGGCAAATCAGTAGTGATATTTTCATCAACGGTGAGAGAATCCTCGATGCCGGAACAACACTGAAAGATGCTGATAGCGATAATACACTTGTCAACGCTATCAATGCTAAAACAAATCTTACAGGTGTAAGTGCCACACTCGAATCAGACGGAACCTTGACACTCTCTTCAGATGGAAGAGCGATTGTTACTGACGGTTTGAGTGCCGTTGCAGGTATCAATGATGGTGTACATGCAGGTGAGCTCCAGTTTACTAATCTAGATGGTGGAAATATTGATGTTTCAAGTGCTCACTATAAAGATGCTGGATTGGTAACAAATGCTCAGGCTGATGTCGTAGCACTCGATGAAATCGAGCAGAGCAATGTTCTTAGTGATGTTAAATTCGGCCAAGTAGATAACAATAACGATGGCGTCATTGATAACAATGATACGATTGGTCTTATGCTTTCGCGCAAAGGTGCGATGCTTGCTATGGATATAGTCGAAGCAGCAACTAAAAATCTCGATGGAGTAAGAGCAGACCTCGGTTCAGTACAGAACCAGCTTACAGTTACAGTTAACAATATCTCTGTAACACAGG
>JALUFE010000080.1:0-16194 GCA_027052175.1 Helicobacteraceae bacterium
AGAGAGTTTTAATCAAGGCAGATGTTCTTTAGCGTAGCCAAAGCTACGGTGAAGGTTATCTAACGCAGAGTAAAGCTCTCTTGATAACGCCCTACGGGAGGAGTGAAAGCCTGCGACATTTCGCAAAAAAATTTCCAAACTTAGCTACGGCTAGGCTTGAAAATTTGTTTTACAAAATCTCTTGGCTTTCTCTCCTCTGAGACTGTTTAGGAGTTTTGCAAGAAGTCTATTGTTTTTCCGGCTCAAGGCCGGAAAGCAGGGAAGCGGACAAGAAAAGAGCGTTATTTATTTACAATGGTTTGGATCTTTTCGACGACACTTGGATCTTCGAGGGTGGAAGTGTCCTGCGTGATAGGCTCACCCTTGGCGATGGCGCGCAGGATGCGTCTCATGATCTTTCCTGAGCGCGTCTTTGGAAGTCCCGGGACAAAGGCGATGTCGTCACACAGCGCGATGTTGCCTATCTCGCTTTTGATAACGGCATTGATCGCTTTCATCTCAGCGACTTCATCACCAAGTCCCTCGTCGTCTTTGAGTACGACATAAGCAAATATCGACTCCCCTTTGATCTCGTGCGGTTTACCGACAACGGCAACTTCGGCGACGTTTGGATGCTTTTTGATCGCCGCTTCGATCTCGGCAGTTCCCAGACGGTGACCGGATACGTTGATAACGTCGTCGGTTCGTCCGGTGATCGTGATGTAGCCAAGCTCGTCATAGACCGCGCCATCTCCTGTGAAGTAAACCGGCTTGCCGTTTTTCTTGACATCGCCGAAGTAGGACTTCTTGAATCTCTCCGGATCACCCCATACACCGCGGATCATACTCGGCCACGGCTTTGTCACGCACATATAGCCTTTTTCGCCTACAGGGACGCGCTCTCCTGTCTGTGGATCGAGGATCTCACCAAAGATTCCCGGTAGCGGCAGCGTCGCACATGCCGGCTTGATAGGTGTGGCAAACGGCAGCGGCGAGACGATATGTCCGCCTGTTTCTGTCTGCCAGTAGGTATCGACGATGGCGCATCGACCACCGCCTACCACCTCGTAGTACCACTTCCAAGCCGGCGGATCGATAGGCTCTCCGACTGTTCCAAGGACTTTGAGGCTGCTGAGGTCATACTTGCTTGGCTCCTCTTCGCCCATCTTGTGCAAGACGCGGATGGCGGTTGGTGCGGTGTAGAACTGGTTGATGCGGTACTCCTCGACCATCTTCCAAGGCCGTCCCGCATCGGGGTAGGTCGGCACACCCTCGAACATCACGGTTGTGGCACCCATAGCAAGCGGTCCGTAGACGATGTAGGTATGCCCCGTGATCCAGCCGATATCGGCGGTACACCAGTAGGTATCGTTCTCTTTGACGTCAAAAACCCACTCCATCGTCATTTGCGCCCAGAGGATATAGCCTGCCTGGTTGTGCTGCACCCCTTTTGGCTTGCCGGTACTGCCGGAAGTGTAAAGCAAAAAGAGCGGATCTTCACTCTCCATAACTTCGGGCTTGCAGGTTGCAGACTGTGTCTGGATCAGTTCGTTGTAGGAGTAGTCACGACCTTTCACCCATGCGATCTCTTCGTTGTTGCGCTCGACTACGAGCACTTTCTCGACCGGTGTTTCCTCTTCGAGTGCGACATCGACAACCGGTTTGAGCATATAGGGTTTGTCTTTTCTGTAGGCTCCATCGGCGGTGATGACTACTTTGGCTTCTGCGTCGATAATGCGATCTCGCAGCGCTTCGGCACTGAAACCGCCAAAAACGACCGAGTGGATCGCTCCGATGCGTGCACAAGCCAGCATCGCAAAGGCGGCTTCGGGGATCATCGGCATATAGATAACGACGCGGTCTCCTTTTTTTACACCAAACTCGTTTTTAAGCAGGTTAGCAAAGCGATTGACCTCCTGATAGAGTTCGAGATAAGTGATGATGCGCTTGTCACCTCGATCCCCTTCCCAGATGATGGCGGCTTTGTTCTTTCGCTTGTCCAGATGCCTGTCGATGCACTGATAGGCGACATTGAGCTTACCGCCGCCAAACCACTTCACAAACGGAAAGTCGCTCTCATCAAGGACCTTCTCCTCATCGAAAAGCTCGAACCAATCCAGCTTCTCTTTGGCATAGTGCGCCCAAAAACCTTCATAGTCCTCCTCAGCCCATTTGACCAGATCTTCATACTCGCACATATTTTTGATGCGCGCCTCTTTTGCCAGTTCTCTGTTAGGATAGTAAAGCTCAGTCGTTTCACTCATACTAATGTCCTTTGATCGAATTAATTGGCATCATTATATCGCCCTTTGTTAAATTGATAATTTTACAAAGTTCCTTTATTTATTTGTTTAAGGTTGGCATAATGCTTATACTAATCCCAACTAAGGAGTGACAATTTAAACGAATATATTGTAGTATAGTACAAGGCAAAAGAGTGCAGGAGCTACTAGTAGCTTCTGCGATAGTCTGCCTTGCAGCTAAATTATTGGTATTACTATGAAATTTTCTTTTCTCCTGTGTTTTTTTTCTCTTCTTCTTTTTGGCAACGAACTTGAAAATGCCGCTTCGCCTTACCTACAGCAGCATAAAGACAATCCCGTAAAGTGGCATATCTGGAGTGAAAAAACATTTGAACTTGCCAAAAAAGAGCATAAACCCATCTTCCTCTCCATCGGTTACTCGACGTGTCACTGGTGTCATGTGATGGAGCGGGAGTCCTTTGCAGACAAGGATGTGGCGGAGTTACTCAATCGCTACTTCATAGCCATCAAAGTGGACAAAGAGGAGCTGCCTTTTGTCGATGCCTACTTTCAGCAGCTTTTTAAAAAAGTAAAAAAGCGCTATGGCGGCTGGCCTTTGAGTATCTTTATGACGCCTCAAAAGCGGGTTTTTTATATGGCAGGCTATATCCCCAAGTTCAAGAAGTATGGCCAAGAGGGCTTTATGCATCTACTCCCAAGACTGCACAGACTCTACCTCGATAAACAAGCGCTACAAAAGCAAATAGATCAGATAGAAAAAGCCGCCAAGGAGAGTGTGATAGGAAAAACTCCAAAGCTTTCAGAGCTCAAAACTGCCTTTTTGTCCGAGTATGACGAGCTCTACGGCGGTTTTGGAGAGGATGCGAAGTTCCCACAGCCGCAAAAACTCCAGCTTTTGCTCGATGTCGCGTCGGCACTGAAGGATAAGGAGCTTGAAGCGGCGTTTTTTACAACCCTCGATGCGATGGCGACTAAGGGGATATATGACAGTGTCGATGGCGGATGGTTTCGCTACAGTGTAGAAGCTTCGTGGGAGAGGCCGCACTTTGAGAAGATGCTCTACAATCAAGCCGAACTGATCGAACTTTATGCCAGAGCCTCCAAGGTACACTCAAAGCCGCTGTATAAAAAGGTCATAGACGAAACGATCTCGATGCTTGATAGCCGCTTTCGCTCACCCGAGGGGCTTTACTACAGCGCATCAGATGCCGAGAGCCATGGAGAAGAAGGTGGATACTATCTCTTTAGCGAAGAGGAGTTGCAAAAGGCGCTAAAAGGGTTGCAAAACAAAGATGCTCTTTTAGATGCACTCGATGGAGGCGAGGCGAATTTCGATGGCTTGGTGCATATTTTTTTGGAGGATTCTTATCGCCCCAAAGGGTTTGAGATGCTGCAAAAAAGGCTTGAAAATATCCGAAAAAAAAGAGCATCCCCCTTTATAGATCGCAAGATCAATCTGGCGTGGAACGCGATGCTTGCCCAAGCGCTTTATGAAGCCGGTTACACGAAAAAAGCGGACGAAATGCTTGCGACGCTGCAAAAAAAGCTCTTTGACAAAGGCAGACTTTACCACTATATGATCGGCGGCAAAAGGATAGAACAGAGCGAGATGCTGGAGGATTATGCCTTTTTTATCGGTGCATTGCTCAAGCGGTATGAAAAAGAGCAGGACAAAAGGAGCTTGGAGTTTGTGAAGTATCTGCTGCACCACGCAAAGGATACCTTTTTCAAACAAGGGCGCTTCGTACTCGATAACAGCGGCTTTGACGTAAATGCACAGCTCGATGACAAGTACTACACAAGTGCCTATGGAGAGTATCTGCTGGATTTGGCGGTGTACTGCCGCGCAAGTGCGGACAAAAGGCTATGTGCTTTTACCAAGAAACAGTTTGCAAAACTCCCTCTTGGTATAGACACGCCAGCAGCTACAAGGGCTTTTTTACTGCTTCAGTGAATCGTTACATATTTGTTACACATTTCTTTAGTATAATTTTGTCATATTTTTTCAAAGGATGGCGATGAGGTTTAAACTATTATTTTTATTTATGATCCCATTGACGCTTTTTGCCGGTTTTGGCAGGTTTGTCTCTCCTGAGGAGGCCTTCAAACCCTCTGTTACAGTCCAAGATGGCGCTATCGTCGCCAAAGTGAAACTGGCTAAAGACATCTACATTTATGATCATGCTTTAAAATTCGAGCTCAAATCCGATGCTTTGAAAATCAAGAAGATTGTCAAGCCGAAAGCGGTCGATCATGACGGGGATATGGTGTATGAGGGTGAACCGGAGTTTCGCATCCTTTTGGATAAGAAGAGTGATGCAAGCGGCGTGCAGAAGGTGGCGTTTACCTTCGGGTATCAGGGATGCAGTGCGATGGGGCTTTGTTATGAACCGATGAGTCAGACTTACAGCCTTACCGTCGATGCTTCCAAGATAGGCGGAAGCAAAAAAGCGGTAGCATCGTCGCAAAAAGAGGCGCAAAACAGTGTCGATACGATCGCCGATACGCTCAAACACGGCAGTATCTGGCTGATTATAGGGACATTTTTCGGCTTTGGTTTGCTGCTTGCTCTTACTCCGTGTGTCTTTCCTATGATCCCCATTATCTCCGGGCTTATCGTCTCGCAAGGCAAAAACATCACAACCAAAAAGGCGTTCTTTCTTTCGCTTGTCTATGTGCTTGCTATGGCGGCTGCCTATACGATAGCGGGCGTGCTTGCGGGACTTTTTGGCAGCAACCTACAGGTGATGCTGCAAAATCCTTATGTAGTGGTGAGTTTCGCGCTTGTTTTTGTGGCACTGGCGATGAGTATGTTTGGCTACTACGAGTTGAAGCTGCCCGATAAATTTGTCGCGAAAGTCAGTGCGACGGGGCAGGATAAAGGCGGGATCGTCGGTGTGGCGATCATGGGCTTTTTGTCCGCTCTTATCGTAGGTCCCTGTGTCGCCGCACCGCTTGCGGGAGCGCTCGTTTACATAGGACAGACTGGCGATGCGCTCCTTGGTGCTTTGGCACTCTTTGCGATGAGTCTTGGGATGGGGCTGCCGCTGCTTATCGTGGGAACGGGAGCGGGGAAACTGATGCCCAAACCGGGTCCTTGGATGACGCTGGTAAACGGCATTTTTGGCATCCTTATGCTGGGTGTGGCTATCTGGATGCTTGAGAAGATCATCTCGCCATATCTTGCGATGCTGCTTTGGGCGCTGCTTGGGCTTGGGAGTGCCATCTATCTCGGGGCGTTTGACAAAGAGAGTCATCTCTTCAAGCGTACTATCGCCATAGCGCTGCTTATCTACTCGCTCGCGCTTGGTATCGGAGCGCTTGCTGGAAGTGAGAGTATGAGTAAACCGCTTGCATTTTTATCCAAAGTGCGCACCGCATCTGCCAAAACACAAGCAACTACAAAAGAGCTGCACTTTCAAAGAATCGAAACACTCGGTCAGCTCGATATCCTTTTGCAAAAGTACAAAGGCAAGAAGATCATGATCGACTTCGCCGCACAGTGGTGCACGGCGTGCAAGGAGCTCGATGAGAAGACCTTCTCTGATCCAAAAGTACAAGAGGCTCTCAAAGAGTATGTGCTTATCCGCGCCGATCTGACGAAGAACGACAAGCCGCAAAAGGAGCTTGCCAAAGCCTATGGGGTCTTTGGTCCTCCCGTCGTTGTTTTCATAAACGAAAAGGGTGAGATAGAACGCTCTAAAACGATCGTCGGTTTTGTCGAGCCCAAAGAGTTTCTCGATATCCTCTCCAAATGAGAAAACTCCTTTTTCTTCTTCTTTTGGGTGTAGCTCTTTTTGGAGCGAAACCCTATAACGAGGTCGAACTCCAGCGTATAGCAGAACTTCAAGAGCGGATGCCATTTTCATTTGTCGTAATGGGGGATAACCGCGAAGGCAACGATGTGCTCAGGCGCATCATAGAGCAGCTCAACCAAAGTGACATCCTCTTTGCCATCAACAACGGTGACTTGACCGATAACGGCGGCAAGGCGGAGTTCAAAGCCTATATAGAGCTGCTCAAGCACTCCAAAAAACCGATCCTCAGCAACATCGGCAACCATGAGATCCCTTTCTTTTTCGGGGATGAGAGCAACTATAAAAAGTATATAGGCAGAGTGCACTACAGTTTCGCCTTTGCCAACAGCTACTTTATCTTCGTTGATGACGCCAACAAGAAGCGCGTTGGCAAAAAACAGATGCGCTGGCTGGAGAGAGAACTGCAAAAATCGCAGAGTTTCCAATATCGCTTCGTTTTTTTGCATGTTCCGCTTTTTGATCCGAGAAAAAGATGGTTATGGCACAAGCACTGCTTGAAAGACAAAAAAAATGCAAAAAAACTCAACGCCCTTTTTGATCGCTACCATGTCACGATGCTTTTTGCATCTCATATTCATGCCTATTTCAGGGGGAAGTGGTCCAAAACGCCTTATATCATAACGGGAGGGGCAGGGGCACCGCATACGCATGATGACGGGTTTTATCATTACATTGTGGTGAAAGTCGGAAAAGAGGGAATAGAGTATATTCTCAAGAGGTTATGATTTTTGCAACATTTTTCGCACTGCCATGCTGCAGATAGTCTCGAAGCTCTTTTGATTTTTCCAAAAAAGCCGTTCTGTCGACTCTCTTGTAAGCTTGGAGCATATTCTTTACCGTGACATCCTCCTGGATGAGCTCGGGGTGGATGAACGAGCCGTTTTTCTTCTCAAGCATGATATTTGCAAGCCCGATATAGTTGAGTTTGACAAGGCGTGAAGCGATGAGGTAGTCGAGTTTGTTGGCAATGTAGGTCAGGACGAAAGGCAACCCGATCAATGAGGCTTCGAGTGTCGCAGTACCGCTGCATATAAAGCCAAAATCGGCACGCAGCATTGCCATGTAGGCATCATGTTCGATGTTAAATTCATAAAGATCTCCAAAGAGCGCTTCTCTTTGTTTTTTTGTAAAAAAGGAGGGGATGACGATCGTGGCTTTGATATCACTGCCGAGTTTTCTGCGCAATTCTTTGAACTTCGGCATCAGTTTGGTGATCTCCCCTTTACGGCTGCCGGGCATGAAGAGCACCTCTTTTATCTCTTTGTCGATACTCTCTTTGTATGCCGGGATGACATCAAGCAGTGGATGTCCGACATACTCGATGGGGGCGTTTTTGGAGTAGTACTCCTTCTCAAAAGGCAAGATGGAGCAGAGATGATCGCAGGTGCGTTCAAGTACCGGGATGCGCTTTTTCTTCCATGCCCAGGCTTGCGGGAGGATGTAGTAGATGATCTCTTTGTCGGGGTAGGCTTTTTTGATCTTCTTTGCAAGCGGCAGGTTGAAGCCTGATGAATCCATCAGCAGCACTTTGTCGGCATCTTTTGCCAACTCCACCATCTCATCGGCAAGCTTGAAGAAAAATCGCAGCTTTTTGAGTGCATCGACAAAGCCCATGATAGCGAGGCTTCTAAGATCGACGATGGGCTTGCCGAGCTCCTTTGTAAAGATACCTGTAAGTTCTGTATCTTCAGGGAGTTCTTGTGTGAGACGTTTGAGATGAACGTTGGCGGAGTGTTCAAGTGCGCTGACAAGCAGTTTCATTTGAAGCCTTTTTTGGTTAAAATTATATCACTATTTTTCGGAGAGAGTGATGATATATAAAAACTGCAGACTTCCAAATGATGACAAAGTCGATATTGAGGTAAAAGATGGGTTGATAGTCAAAATAGGCCAGGGACTTCAATCTGAAGAGATGAGAGATATGAAAGGATCGTTGATCCTGCCGAAACTGATCGATCTCAATGTCCGACTTAAAGATTCGAATCTGAGTGCGACGACTATCAAACAGTGTGCAGAAGATGCGAAAAAAGGTGGAGTTGGAACACTCGTGCTGCAGCCCGATTCCACTCCGAGGATCAACAACGAGATCGTTCTTGAATTCGCACAGAACTCCATCAAGGATGTCGATGAGGTAAAGATGGAAATAGCCATCGATGCGCTTCAAGAGGATCTCTCACTCTCCAATATTGCCGTACTGCTTAAAAAAGGGGCTCTTACGGCTCGAATGAGTACGATAGCCAAGAACAATATCGCGATGAAGGTCGCAGAGTATCTCAAGATGTACAAAAGGACGCTGTTATGTAAAGCCGAAGATAACTCCCTTGTCTCCCAAGGAGTGATGTTTGAGGGTGATGTCAGCTCGAAGCTGGGACTTGCAGGTATCCCTGAGCTTAGTGAAGTGGTGCATGTTTCACGGATGATAGAAATAGCCAGGTACTACGATATCGCCATTTTGTTCCAATCAATTGCGAGTCCTCGGAGTCTCGATATGATAACAACGGCCAAAAGGGAGGGGGTGAAGGTTGATGCCGAAGTGAGTCTGCATCATCTGCTATTAAGTGATAAAGCTTGCGAGGATTTCAACACGACAGCCAAGCTCAATCCTCCGCTTGTCGATGATATTTTGAGAGAACAACTGATAGAAGCGCTCAAAGAGGGGCGTATCGATATTTTGACACAGCTGCATCAGCCAAGCTCGCCGGTCAACAAAGAGGTTGCGTTTTTCGATGCGGCTTATGGCAGCAGTGCATTGGCAGATGCGTGGCCTCTTTATTATACCAAACTCGTTCAAGGCGGTATCCTCTCACTCGAAAAGGTGATAGAGCTTACTGTAGAGCGTCCTTTGGCTCTTCTTGAGAAAGAGAAGGTGGAACTCCAAGTCGGAGCAAATATAAAGGATTTTGTAGCTTTGGATTTAAGTACGTGTTATAAGGTTCAAGATAGCAATTCGCTTTATAATGGCGAAACGATAAATGCAAAAGTAGTGGAGTTGTAAAATGAAAGTGATTGTAAATGGGGAAGAGAGAGAATTTCAAGAGGGCATAACACTGAAAGAACTCATACAAAGGCTTGGCCTTGAAAATAAAGTGATGGCAGCAGCGTTGAATATGCAGATTGTCAAACAACATAACTGGGATGAAACGCTTCTCCATAACGGAGACAAAGTGGAGCTTCTGGATTTTGTAGGAGGAGGTTGAGACTCTCCTCCTTTTGCACTACTTTTTGTGTGCTTGTGCCTTGAGTCGAAGGTATTCCTCATACTCCTTTTTGGAAAGAGTATAATCGTCGTCATTGACATTGTCCGAGATCGTTTTTGTCGAATCATCGAGATCGTGAGAAACGCTTTTAGTCGAATCGTTCGCATTATCGGCGATGCTGTCGGTAGAGTCACGAAGATCGTGAGAAACATTTTTAGTCGAATCGTTCGCATTGTCCGCTACCGTATCTGTGGAATCTCTGAGATCGTTTGAGACTGTTTTAGTCGAATCGTTGAGATTGTCGGAAACATCCTTGGTAGAGTCTCTTAAATCATGCGAAACGCTTTTTGTAGAGTCGTTGACATTGTCGGAAACTTTGTCGGTCGAATCTCTGAGATCGTTTGAGACTGTCTTTGTCGAATCGTTGATATTGTCAGAAACATTGTTCGAAGAGTCTCTGAGATCATTTGAAACGGTCTTTGTCGAATCGTTGATATTGTCAGAGACCTTGTCGGTAGAATCTCTCAGATCGTTCGAGATCGTTTTTGTCGAATCATTGAGATTGTTGGAGACATTGTTTGAAGAGTCCTTCAAATCATGGCTCACGGCGACCGCACTGTCTTTGAAATCACGTGTAGCCATCGTTGAGCTGTCTTTGAAATCTCGTGTCGTGTTGGATGCGGTGTCTTTTGTATCTTCCGCAACTTCTATTGTGGAGTCTCTTACATCGCGGCTGACGCTTGTAGAGGTGATCTCACCGCTTTTGACTGTCGAAATTTCACTATCTTTAAGATCGTCGCTCGCTTTTATAGCCGTATCACGTGCATCGTGACTTACGTTCGTCGTTGTTCTTTCCGCACTTTTTCCAAGCTCAACGGCACCCTCTTTCATAGAATCGGCAGTATCTCTTGCATCATGACTCATCGACGTTGTCGCATCTTTGAAATCATCGAACATGTCTTTGAAGCTGAAGTCTCCAGCCATCACATTTGTACTGAGTGCACACATAGCAGCGATAGAACCCGCAACAATGATCTTTTTCATATAAACTCCTTCTGTTTTGTTTCGTGCTCTAAAGCACCAAACATATTTGGTTTCATCAAAACTATAGCTCTAAAAAGCTAAAGTGTAACTTAAATTCACACATAAGAAAATTTTATGAACTTTATGTGAATTTTATAAAAAAAGCTTATTGAGCCCTATTTTTCGGGATTATAAAAAATTATAAAACTTTTTATAGAAAAAGAGAATACATCCCTCTAAGTCCCTAAAAACAGGGGCTTGTTGAAGCTGTACAAGATATTTTCTTATCAATAAAGTGATAAAAATTTGATAAAAAAAATTTTTTTGTCGTGTTACTTTTTGAACACTTCTAAGCTATAATTTGACCAACTTCACAACAAAGGAAAAAATATGATGCGAAAAGCGATCGTTATTGGAGTATTGAGTGTTTCTGTTTTTGCAGGTGTGTATACAAGAGCGGACCGTGTTAAGGATATGCAAACTATGGCACAGGCAATGAACGACATAGAGAGTGGCTTTTTTTTCAACGACAAACAGAAGGTGATCAAAGGAGCGCTGAAACTCTCGGATACTATTCGGCATGTCAGGCCGCCTCTTGAGGACAAGGAGGAAAAAAATCCAATGATGCGTTATATGAACGAAAAAGTGAAGTTTTCCAACAAGATTGTCAAAAAAATTGACAGAAAAGCGGAAACGATTATAGAGCGTTTCCAGGATGGGGATGTGAGCGAAGCCCTGCAGGCCTATAAAAAAATAATGAGTAGTTGTATGGAGTGTCATGCGAAAATAAGAAAGTGGTAAGTGTATCTCTTGTGCGAAGGAGGAAGTCATGAAAAGCGTGATATCGCTGTTTGTCTTTGTTTTTGTCTGTGTGACAGGTGTGTCGGCTTATGATCTTCCGATAACAGGGACGGTCGTTTCTTACAATCAGAAGATGATAGGTGTGCGTTATATGGGCTATGTCAAGCATATTTACTATGACATCGGAGACAGAGTCAAAAGAGAAGACACACTTTTTGAACTTGAGTCTGCAGAGTTTGACATTATGCGAAATCAGGCTGATCTTGCACTTGAACAGGCGCAGTTGATCGTTGATGTTTACAGAACGCGTCTTCGCGCGATCAAGAGAGAAAAAGACAGGCTCAAGAAAAAAATGACCAAAGACGCACTCGATGAGATTGCCGAACTCGACGATACGGCAGACAATGTCTCTGCCGGTCTTGAGGCTGCACAGGCTCTTGTCAAAAGTGCTGCCGAGAAGATAAAGCAGATCAGTACAATAAGCGGTTATCTCGAAGTGAAGGCGCCAAACGACGGCATTATCGTCGAAAAACGCATTCGTGTCGGCGATTTGGTCGCACCCGGAATGCTGGGGATGGTACTTGTCGACATCGATCATCTTCAGATTGAGGGAGAGGTAGCGGAATCTGATCTGAAGTATGTGCACAAGTATCAGAAGGTGCGTGTAGAGATTCCTTCGGCCGATTTCAAAACTATCGGTTATATTAAAGCGGTCGTACCCAGTGCGAATCCGATGTCGCATACCTTTAAAATCGTTGTCAATTTCGATAAAGGCAGCTACGAGATATTTCCAGGGATGTATGCGCGCCTTCTCGTAGAAGCAAATCCGATCCACGACAGGGAGTAGGAACTCTATGGCGTATAAATATAAAAGCAAAAATATTGCGGGGGTATTGTGTAGAGCGTTTTTGAACAATCCTCTGACGATGATTTTTATCATATCCATTCTCCTGCTTGGGTATCTCGCTCTTGAGGTTGCCCCAAGAGAAGAGGATCCGCAGATAGAGGTCAGCGGTGGTTCGGTTATTGTCGCACTGCCCGGTGCCGATCCCAAAGCGATCACGAATGTCATTATCAAGCCGCTTGAGCGAAAGATTCGTGAGATAAAAGGCGTGGAACATGTTTACGGAACGGCGCATGACAATGTGGGAATGATCAACGTTCAGTATTACATCGGGCAGGATAGAGAAAAATCGAATCTCAAGCTTTACGACAAAGTGATGCAAAATATGGACAAACTCCCAAAAGGAGCGATGCAGCCGCTTATAAAACCGTTTGATATCGACATAGACGTCCCTATCGTGACAATCGCTTTTTATCTCAAAGACTACAAAAAGCCGAGTACGGTCGAGCAGTATCGGCTCGTTCGGGAGATACAACAGGACATCAATGCACTGGAAAATGTCTCTAAAAGCCGTTTCAAAGGGATTCATCAGCCGCAGTTTAACGTCCTTGTCAATCTTGATAAGCTTTCTAGCTACCATCTTTCGATGGGACAGCTTGTACAGGCGATTCAGGCGATTTCGAAGAACGCCCCCAAGATCGATACCCAAAGCGATGGAAATTCACTTATCGTCTTTGGTATCAAAAACGTGCTTGATGATGTCAGCGATATAGAAAATCTGATCGTAGCGCAGTATCGCAACTCTCCCATCTATCTCAAAGAGGTGGCGAAAGTGAAGTTCTCTTACGATATTCAGCATTTTCAAAAATCGGAGCTGGCGTTGAGAGAAAACAATGCCTCGTTCGATCATCCGATTCAGCAGGTAACCCTGACGGTCTCCAAACTCAAGGGGACCAATGCGGTCACGATAGCCGATAATGTCATCAGATATCTCAAAACGAGAAAAGAGGATCTCTCCAAGCTGGGGATAGGATATATCGTGACACGTAACTATGGTGTGCGGGCCAACGAAGCGGTCAATGAGTTGATGCATCACCTCGTTATCACGATCGCCATTATAGGCGCGATCCTTATCCCGTTTCTTGGATGGCGTGAAGCTACTGTCGTATCCATCGCCGTACCTATGATTCTGGCATTGACGCTGTTTATCGCCTATCTTTCCGGGCAGACGATCAACCGTATCACGCTCTTTGCCTTTTTGCTCAGTCTCGGTCTTATCGTTGATGATGCGATCATCGTCATTGAGAACATACACAGGCGGATGCACCTCAAGGAAACTGCGGAGCATGATTATGACGAAGTTATCGTCGAAGCAACGGACGAGATCGGACCATCGACAAATATCGCGACAATTGCGATCATCCTTACGATGGTGCCAATGGCGTTTGTAGGAGGAATGATGGGACAGTTCATGAAGCCAATCCCGCTTAACGTTCCTATAGCGCTTGCGATATCGCTCTTTGTAGCGTATGTCTTCACACCGTTTCTAGCTAAGAAAATGATCAAACGAGTCAAAGGAACGCACTGATGGAAGAGAAAATATACTCTATACTCAGCTCCAAGAAAAAGTCCCGTTTGGTCATTCTGGCGGTTTTTTTAGCGCTTGGCGCCTCTATCATGATGATACCGACAAAGCTGGTGCTTGCAAAAATGCTGCCGGGGAAGAGTGCGAATACCTTCAGCATCTATGTCGATACACGAACGGACAGTTCGCTTGCAGAGACAAAACGGGTGACTGACTGTGTCGTGCAGTTTCTTAAAAAAGAGAAGGAGGTGACGGATGTGGAAGTTTATCTCGCTCAGGGAGCACCACTTGATTATGCGGGACTGGTCAAGGGGAGTGCCCTAAAGCGCTTTAAAAATCAGGCCGAACTCGTTGTCAACCTTACAGACAAACATGAGCGCGAGGAGCCGAGCTATTTGATGGTGCACCGTATCCGTCCGGAACTGCAGGAGTTGTGCACCCCTATGGCATATCACACGAGGATCCGTTTTATAGAAATGCCCTCAGGCCCTCCTACGCTTGCGACGATAGTTGTTGAACTGTACGGGAAAAATGAGCATTTAAGACGTAAAACGGCTGAAAAAGTGGCGGAAGTCCTGAAACGGACGCCGGGACTTGTTGATGTAGACATCATGCAGGATGATATATATGATTATTATCAAATCGTTCCGGATGAAGACAAGGTGCTTCGAAGCGGTTTGAGTGTGGAACAGGTGAACAACATTCTCTATCTTGCATTTCAGGGGATGATTGTCGCGGTAAAAAATTCGCGTACCCAGCAGGATCAGATACCGATATTCGTCAGACTGGACAAGGAGGGACGATATGTGCATCCAAAATCGAGATTTGGTCTTGAGCTCAAACTTTCGAGACTCAAACTGATGAATAGAATGGGGATGATGACTCCGGTCAAAGAGGTGGTAAGCATAAAGAAAGTCCCTTCGAATCCTGCAATGTACAGAAAAGATCTTAAAGATATGACCACCATTACTGCAGAGTGTGATATGGTTTCGCAGGTATATCCGCTTCTCGATGCGAGAGAGAAGCTGATCAAAACGCTTTCGAGCGATTTCAACGTCACAAAAGTACCGGGGATCAGTACGTATATGTTCGATCTCAATCTAGAACACAACAAAACAAAAGAGAAGATGCTCCTTCGGTGGGACGGAGAGATGAAAGTTTCTTTGGATACGTTTAGAGATCTTGGAGGGGCATTTATCGCTGCACTTATTTTGATGTTTTTGCTGATGGTTGTCTATTATAAATCTTATGCGCTCAGCGGTATTGTCCTGCTTGCAAGTTTTCTTTCCATTATAGGGGTGATCTTCGGACATTGGATCACGGATAAGATCGCACTGGTTTTAAGCGGAACAAACTTCTTTTTGACGGCGACCTCGTTGATAGGGTTTATCTCGTTGATGGGAATCAGCGCGAGAAGTTCGCTTCTGCTCATAGACTTTTCGCGGGCACTCATCCAAAAAGGTGTGGAGAAAAAAAGAGCGATAGCCATTTCAACAGCCACACGTGCCAAACCCATTTTGATGACGACGGTCGCCATCATCCTGGGAAGTTTACTGCTCTCTACCGATCCGATCTTCGGGGGGCTTGGTATCGCTCTGATCTTCGGTTCGATGGCTTCTACGGCTGTTTCTTTGTTTTTCGTTCCTGTACTTATCAACAACACTGCCGCGATATGTCCGGATGGAATAGAAAAAGAGACGAAAGCGTGTGAAGGAGCAACACAAGTTAATGTTGAAAATATAGAGGAAATAGCGCCTTAGGCGGCGTAGGAAGATTACATTCATTTCAATCAATAAGGAGAAAAAAATGAAAAAAAGATTGTCATTACTTATGGTTGCGAGTCTGCTCGCCGGTTCTACACTTATGGCGGATGTGAAAAAAATTTACTATCCGGATCATAAGCTCAAGAGCATCAAACATTATAAAAATGGAAAAGCGGATGGAATGGAGAAAATTTTCTATCCGACGGGAGAGGTCAAAATCATCCGGTATTATAAAAACGGCAAACTCAGCGGTGTTGCCCGTGTTTTTTATAAAAGCGGGCATCTAAAGACCAAAACTGTTTTCCGAAACGGTAAACTCAACGGTATTACCTATGGATTTTATGAAAATGGAAGAGTCAAAGCGATCATGCCAATGAAGGATGGCAAGTATAACGGTACGGTCAAAGAGTATTACCCAAATGGTCAGCTGCTCTCTGTCGCACACTATGTAATGGATATGCCTGTCGGAACGAAAAAGGTTTACTATGCCAACGGCAATATGAAAGCGATTCTACATTTCAATGACAAAGGACAGGCGAACGGTTCACAAAAAGAGTTCTATAAAAACGGTAATCTCAAATATTATCTCTATGTCGATAACGGTCGTGCCGTCAAAGGACGCATCTATACGGAAAAAGGGGATGTAAGAAAGATGAATACGATCGATTTTGAGGCACTCGGTTTCAAAGATCAATAATTATTTTTAATAGTACAATAAGCGAAGCGGATGTATCATAGAGCATATCCGCAAAAGGAGGAGGAGATGTGTATTCCTCATGGTGCAAAAACGACGAAGAGCAACGGTTACAGAGAAGAGAAGCCGAAAAAATCGGTAAAAAGGGTCTCCGAGGCCGAGTTCGAGCATGGTGATCCCGATTTTGTGGACGAGCGCATTGGCAAAAATAAAGAATCGGAAAAAA
>JALUFE010000080.1:16204-34798 GCA_027052175.1 Helicobacteraceae bacterium
GAACTGTTTTGCGTTTTTGAGGGAGACTGGTATAATAGCGCAAAAAAAGTTATTGCATTAAATGAAAAAGATACTTATTCTCTCAAGCGGCAGCGTCGGACATCATTTCATACAGCGTGTGATCGACACGTATACAAGTGAAAACATTTACTATGTCGTGGAGATGAAAGCGGGAGAGTACGAAGGTATTAACCCCGCACGTTTCAAATTTTTCGAATTTGATCCTACCAGTTTCTATAAACTCGCAAACATTCTCAAGATGGAATTTCTGCAGGCGTTTGTCGCTATGGACAATAAGGCGGATGTTGAAAATACCATTAAAAATATTCACTCCATCAAAAAGCATTTGCGTGTCATAGTGATGGATGAATGGGGACTCGATTATGAGAATGCGAGTAACGTCGTCCTTGTCAACGCCAAGGATATTCTTGCCTCGAAACTCATAGATTTTCTTCCTAACGTTCCCGTGATCGCGCAGAATGTCGGACTTGGGGAAGGTGAGATCATGGAGGTTTCCGTTCCTTTTGGAAGCTCTTTTGTCTACAAACATCTTGGAGTTATTCAGCAAAAAGATTGGAAGATCGCCGCGATTTACCGCAACCGCAAAATTCTCCTGCCGACTCGCCGTCGTATGATTCAGCCAAACGATATCCTTCTGCTTGTAGGTGAACCGCATGTTCTTAAAACGGTGTACCGTGTCATCAAGCGGGAGCTCGGGCAGTTTCCAGAACCTTTTGGTACCTCTCTTTACCTGTTGATAGATATGCGGAAAAACGATCGTCATACGATCGAGCAACTGCTTCAAGAGTGTGCCTATATTCAGGAAAAACTACAAAAAGAGCTTTATATTCGTGTTGTCAATCCTAACGATATCGAAACTTTGGAAATCATAAAAGACAGTATCAACGATCAAACGATGCTTTTTGTCAAGTATGAGAACACTTCGATAAAAGAGACGATCCTGAATGACAAAAAGGAGTTTCATATCGGACTTGTGATCGTTGCCAACGCTACATTTTACGATTATGCGATGCGGAAAATACTTTATGAGCTGCATGTCCCCGTTCTCAAACTCGCTTACAGATCGCTTGTCGATCTCAAAGATGTCGTTCTCGTCGTTTCAGACAGCAGGGAGCCGGAAAAAATTTCCAACACCATATTTGATTTTTCCGAGCAGTTCAATCTCAACATCGAGCTTTACAACTATCTCAAAGAGCATCAGGAGCAAAAAGAACAGGTGATTGAACATTACTACAATCTCTCGACCATATTTTCCAAAAATATAAAGGTTTTCAAAGTAGAAGAGAATCCCCTGCGGCTTTTACAAAGGCGGGACAATTTTTTGCACGTCGTTCCTTTTTCCAAAAAACTGCTCTCCCGTGTTATCTACTCCTATCTTTCAACCGACAGCGATCTGATGTATCACTATCTTGATGGATATCATCAAATGTTCGTGCCCGTCGATGATATTTGACCGGTTTTTAATCCCTTTTTTAGCGATGTTTGAGTAAGATATCCTACCTTAAAAAACGGGCAGGATATGAAAGTAGCCATAGAACTCAAAAAAGTTATAGACAACTCTTACGATATCACGATAGACACACTTCCAACACTCAAATTTGACGCCAAAGTCGCCATTGTTACCAATACAAAAGTTGCCGGTCTGCATCTGAAGTATCTGCTAGAAAGGATAGAAGCGAAAGAACTCTATATCATAACCGTCCAAGATGGTGAAGAGTACAAAAATCAGCAGAGTATCGACTATATTCTCGAAGCACTTTTCAATCACAAGTTGAATCGTTCTTCTTTGCTTGTCGCTTTCGGTGGGGGTGTCATAGGTGATATGACCGGATATGCTGCTAGTATCTATCAGCGCGGTATTGATTTTGTACAGATACCGACTACGCTACTTTCTCAAGTGGATGCGAGTGTAGGTGGAAAGACAGGCATAAACAACAAATACGGCAAAAACCTCATAGGCGCGTTTTATCAGCCAAAAGCGGTTTATATAGATGCACATTTTCTCTCTACCTTACCAAAAAGAGAGTTCGCTGCAGGAGTTGCGGAGATCGTGAAGATGGCTGTAACTTTCAACAAAGAGTTTTTCGAATTTTTGGAAACTTATGATCTGAGAGAAGAAGAGCAACTCAAGCTCGCCATCAAGTACTCTGTCGAAACGAAAGCACGTGTCGTTTCCGAAGATGAGAAGGAGAGAGGTCTGCGTGCGGCACTCAACTATGGGCACACTTTCGGCCATGTTATCGAAAAGGAGACGGGATACAAAAAGTATCTTCATGGCGAGAGCGTTGCTATTGGTATCGTTATGGCGAACAGACTTGCCCAGCGGCTCGGTATGCTTTCTAACGAAGAAGCCGAGCGTATTATAAGCGTTTTGAAGCGCTACGATTTGCCGACCTCTTATGTTATTGAGGATATCGAGAGTTTTTACGAAGCTTTTTTTCTCGATAAAAAAAGCGGTGATTCAAAGATCAAATTCATTCTGCCTCGGGGCATAGGTGATGTAGAGATCCGAGACGATATCCAAAAAGAGGATGTCATGGCTGTTTTGAAAGAGTATGAGGCACAGTGATGCTGAAGCTTTTCGCTCTTTTGTTGAGTGTCTCACTGGCATTTGCTCTACAGGACACCATCGTGCACTCGTCGGAGTCGGCGATACAGATTAAGAGCGATGTGAACGAGACTGTTCTAAAGAGGGAGGAGCAGAGAAAAGAGCAAATAGTCGCGCTGCGTTCACAACTGGCAAAAATCGAACAGGAACTCGATAAAGAAAAAATTTGGACGAAGAGTTATTCTTCTTATCTTACCAGTCTCGAAGTGGAGAAAAGCCTCAAGGAGATAGAGCGTAAAATAAATCGTCTCAAGCGTCTTCACAGAACCAGAGAAAGAAAAGAGGAACTCGAAGCGCTTGTAGCTAAAAAAAAGATATTGACGACCCAATTGAGCGAACTCAAGAAAAAGGGTTCTTCCCCCTTTTCGGAGCTCATCACTCCGCCGAAAATCGAGAATGCACCGGAGGTGAAAAATCCATTTAACATCTTTACAGCCATCTCTTTTCTCAAAACGATCAAAAAAGAGTTTGACGGATATGTGCAACGCAAAGAGGAATTGGGAAAACTGATAACTCTGTTGATAAAAGAGATACGCATCTACAAAGAACTGTATGATTTGACCAAAAAAGAAAAATACAAGAGAGTGCTTGAAAAACGACAGCGCGAGCTCGATAAGTTTCAGGCTGCTTACGATATTTTGTTGGTGACGGCGGATGTTTACAAAAAACGTTTGGAAGTCATCGAGATCAATCTCAACAAAAAGATCAAAGCACAGGCACTCAAACTCGGAAATATCGGCATTATCGTGCTGATAGTTTTTTTGATTTTTTTCATACTGAAGCTTTTCGCGAAGAGGTATATCACCGATAACGAACGTTTCTATATGGCGAACAAGTTCATCACCTTTGCCAATTTCACCATTATTCTGCTCATTGTCTTTTTCAACTATATAGAAAACGCTTCTTATATCGTTACAATCCTCGGATTCGCTTCTGCAGGTATCGCCATTGCGATGAAAGACTGGTTTATGTCTATCCTGGGATGGCTTGTTATCGTTTTCGGCGGTAGTATTCATGTCGGAGACCGGATACGTGTCGATATGGACGGGATGAAATATATAGGCGATGTGCTCGATATCTCACTGCTTCGTATCACGATTTTGGAGGACATTACGCTTACATCCGTTTCTCACAACAGAAGAGCGGGGAGAATCGTCTTTATTCCAAACAATTATATATTTACGCGTATGATAGCAAACTATACGCACTATTCGCTCAAGACGGTCTGGGACGGTGTGAAGATAACGGTCACGTTTGATTCCAACCATAAAAAGGCGATGCATATTGCCAAAGAGATAGCGAAGAAATACTCCAAAGGCTATACCGATATTACGAGAAAGCAGCTCAACAAACTTCGTCATCACTACAGTCTCAAAAACACCAATGTCGAACCGCGTATATACTCTTTCATTGAAGATTATGGAATTGACATCGAAGCATGGTACCTGACAAACGCTTATGCGACTTTGACTCTGAGAAGCGTTATATCGATGGAGATCGTCGATGCTTTTAACAAGGAGGAGGATATAACAATAGCATACCCAACACAGCGTATCAATCTTGCGCGTGACAAAACTCAGACAAAGCCAAATGACGGTGAACTCGTATGAGCAAAAAGATATATTTTAAAACGTTCGGATGCCGTACCAATCTCTATGATTCGCAGGTGATGAAGAGCTCTTTGCAAGGTTATGAGATAACCGAAAAAGAGGAGGAAGCCGATGTTGTTGTCATAAACTCGTGTACCGTTACCAACGGAGCCGACAGCAACGTACGCAGTTACATCTCCAAACTCGAAAAAAGCGGCGCTCCAAAGATATATCTTACCGGATGTGGAGCGCATACAAAAGGCGAACAGCTTCTTAAAGAGGGACGAGTGGCCGGAGTGTTCGGTCAGAGTGAGAAACAGAAAATCAACAAACTGCTTGAAAAACCGGAAGGTTTTTACGAAATAGGTGATCTGGAGTTTGTTGACGATTCGGTTGTTGGAGAGTTTATAGGTAAAAGCAGGGCGTTTATCAAGATCCAAGAGGGGTGCAACTTCCGTTGTTCTTACTGTATAATCCCTTATGTACGGGGGAATGCGAGAAGTCTTGATGAGAGCAAAATCATCGAGCAGATATCACGTCTTGCCGCCAACGGTTTTGGAGAGTTCATTTTGACAGGAACGAATCTTGGCAGCTACGGTGTCGATACGAAGAGCTCGCTTGCGAAACTGCTGAAAAAGATAAGCTATGTAAGAGGTGTGCGCCGTATACGTCTTGGAAGTATCGAACCCATACAGGTCACAGACGAGTTCAAAGAACTTCTCGATGAGCCGTGGCTGGAAAAGCATCTGCATATTGCACTGCAGCACACTTCGCCAAAGATGCTGAGGCTTATGAACAGACGTAATGTCTACAAGCAGGACAAAGAACTGTTTGCGTTTTTACGAGAGAAGGGGTTTGCGATCGGTACGGACTTCATAACAGGACATCCAGGAGAGAGCGAGGAACTGTGGCAAGAGGCGATGCAAAATGCGAAGGAACTGCATCTTACACACTTGCACGCTTTTACCTACTCCAAGCGTGATGGAACCCCTTCAGCTACGATGAAACCACAGGTCGATGGCAAAACGGCAAAGAAAAGACTGCACGAGATCGAAGCGCTTGTAAAGGAAAAGAATTATGCTTTTAGAAAAGCACTGAAGAGTCCGTTACAGGTGCTTATAGAGACGAAAAAAGAGGGGTATTATGTCGGTTATGATCAGTTCTTTAACCAAATAAAGGTACAGTCAAATATTGATCTTGTCGGTAACTGGCTGGAGATAGAGGATTATGAGGTCAAAGAGGAGGCCAACTATGCCAACTTCGAAGCTTAACCGTCTGCTAGTCGTCGTCTCTGCCGTTTTTATCGTTTTGCTTGTTCTTTTTGCACTCTTTCGGGACAATTCGACAATTGTTTCACTGCAAAAAGCCAAACAACTGCTTCAAAGTCAGCAGGTAAAAGAGGTCCTTGCTTCCAAAGAGTATATCTATCTCAAAACGGATAAGGGCATATACAAAGTTCCCCAAAAACTCATAACACCTGCAATGCTGGCGAAATATAAGGTGGAAGTGGATAACAGTAGCAAAATCATTGTGGATATTTTGCTTTTTATCTTGATAATCGGCACAGCCTCCATACTCTTTCGCTGGTGGCAAAAACAGCAGGAGAAAGATTTTTCTCAAATAAAAAAGCTAAAAAACTCCAAAGAAGAGGAAGTTGAGGAGATTATAAAACCTATTGAAGCGGTAAAAACCGATGTGACGTTTGATGATATAGGCGGGATCGAGGATGTCAAAGAGGAGCTGCAGGAGATCATCGATTTTATGAAAAATCCTTCGCGCTATAAGAACTTCGGTGCACGTCTGCCAAGAGGTGTGTTACTCGTAGGCCCTCCGGGGGTTGGAAAGACGATGATCGCCAAGGCGGTAGCCAATGCTGCCGGCGTGTCGTTCTACTATCAAAGCGGAGCGAGTTTCGTGCAGATCTATGTCGGGATGGGAGCCAAACGTGTGCATGAGCTCTTTGCGGCTGCGAAAAAGAATGCTCCGGCTATTATTTTCATCGATGAGATTGATGCAGTCGGAAAAAAACGTGACGGCAATCGTAATGACGAGCGAGAGGCGACACTTAACCAGCTTTTGACCGAGATGGACGGGTTCGAATCCCAAAGCGGTGTGATCGTTATGGCAGCGACAAACAAGATCGATGTGCTCGATCCCGCACTCCTTCGTGCAGGTCGTTTCGATAGGCGTGTTTTTGTCGATCTGCCGACGAAAAAAGAGCGTGAAGAGATACTCAGGAAGTATCTTGCACATATTCCAAATGATGTGGATGTAGAGAAGATCGCTTCCATTACGGTTGGATTCAACGGTGCTACGCTGGCGGCCTTTGTCAATGAAGCTGCATTACTTGCGCTTCGTCAACATCATTCTCAGGTAACGATGGAGCACTTCTATGCCGTCAAAGACAAAGTGATGTTCGGAAAGAAGAAGCTGCGTATCCTCTCACAAGAGCAAAAAGAGCAACAAGTAACATACCAAAGTGGGAAAGTGTTGGTGGCGAGCTATTATGATCTGCCGTTTGAGAAACTGCTGCTAAGCAATGAAAGGCTTACTCCGCCGGGGCAGAACGAACCGCTGTTGCAAAGTGAGTTGGAAAAGCATATCAAAACTCTACTGGCGGGGATAGTGCTGTGTGATATGAGATATGGCGAGCATCCAAGCAGTGCCAAAACGGATCTTACAGAAGCGAAAAAGATCGCCAAAGAGATGGTCGGTGAGTATGGAATGGGATCGGCATTGGTTGTGAGAGAAGAGGAGTATGCGGATTTGATCGAGCGGCTTTACAGTGAGACGGAGACACTTCTTGAGTCTTTTGGTATTGCTGTGAAAAGAGTGCAGGATATCCTTGCCAAAAATGAAGCAATCAGTAAAAAAGAGGTGCAAACGATACTCGATGAAGTTTTATAGCGGTTTTTCTCTCCAAAATGAAGAGCATTTTTTTGCACATTTGATGCAAAGAGGTGAATTTAACTTGTATGGTTTCAGTTACGGGGCTATCAAAGCGTATGAAGAGACAAAAATGCGTCTGCACTCTTTTGAGCGAGTGGATCGTCTTGTACTTCTCTCGCCCGCTTTTTTTCAAACACGCAGGGAAGCGTTTAAAAAGCTGCAACTTCGCAGTTTCAAAAAAGACAAAAGAAGTTATGTCGAAAATTTCCTCGCAAACTGCTTTGCACCCTACGCACAGCAAAAAGTCATGACCAAAGAGGAAGATGTTGCAGATTTGCGAAAGCTGCTCTATTTCGAGTGGAGCAGGGATGAGCTGCTTTGGCTCAAAGAGCAGGGGATGAGAGTCGAGGTCTATCTGGGAGGAAAGGATCAGATCATCGATGTCGAGGGAGCGTACGAGTTTTTCAAAGAGGTCGCTGATGTGACCCTCTTCAAAGAGGCAAATCATTTTTTACAAGGAGAATAACAATGGATACAATCAAAATAGGTGTAATAACTGCAAGTGACAGAGCAAGCAAAGGGATATACGAAGACATTTCAGGAATGGCGATACAGGATACGATGAAAGAGTATCTTAAAAATCCGTTTGAGATTGAGTACAGATGTATCCCTGATGAACAGGATATCATAGAGAAGACGATGATCGAGCTCTGTGACGAGAAGGATTGCGATCTTGTCGTCACAACCGGAGGGACGGGGCCTGCTCCAAGAGATGTTACTCCAGAAGCCACTGAGAATGTCTGTGAAAAGATGATGCCCGGTTTTGGTGAGTTGATGCGTCAGGTGAGTTTGCAGTATGTTCCCACAGCCATCCTTTCACGGCAGACTGCCGGCATACGAGGTAAAAGCCTTATTATCAATCTTCCGGGCAAGCCAAAGTCCATCAGAGAGTGTCTCGATGCGGTTTTTCCGGCTGTGCCTTATTGTATAGATCTTATTGGCGGACATTACATTGAGACGAATGAAGAGGTTATAAAAGCTTTCAGACCAAAGTCAAAATAAATCCGGGACTTTCCCCGGGGTATACCGGCTATCTGTTCGCAAGATCAATGCGAAACAAGGTTTTGAGCAAAAGCAAAAAAAGCCAAAGAAAGAGTAAAGGAAAAAGAACGCTCTCAACGACAAAAAGAGTGATCAAATCAACTATACTCGTATAGCTCGCATCGATACTCTCTTCAAGTGCTTGAAACTTCTCTTTGAGATCGAGGGTATCTTTGATCTGCTCATATTTGTCTGAGAAGTATTGCGTGATAGAACTCTCTTTCGTTTTTGTGGATTGTATTGCACTCTCTTTTTGAAACTCTTCTATATGATTTTTCGTCATTTCAATCTTTTTTGTGGCTTGCATGTACTCATCCTGAAGCAAAGCGGTATAAACGAACTGTGAAGCATAGAGGTAAATAACGGCGAAAAAGCGAAGCAGTAGTACAAAGAGAAAAGCTTTGAAAAACTTTGTAAATGTCTGTTTTTTATCGATCCAAAGCAGTAGAAGTGCAATCGAGCCAAAAAACACTACGCCGATTTTGAGAAAAAGTTTCCCACTAAATGCAAGCAGTATCTTTTGTATGCCAAGTGAGACACTTGCCAGAAGCATAACCCACGAAAAACGCTCGACCAGGTCATTAAAAGGATCGAGTATCTCTCCAATGCTCAGAGTCACGCCAACACCTGCAGGCATCAGACTGAGCTGTGTGCCTTGCAGCATCGAGATAGCTGCATTGAGCGCTTTTGCAAGACCAAAAGCGCTAAAAGAGCGCATAAACGCATCATCGAGTAGCTTTTTTGCGTGGAGATCCAAAGAGGTGTAGAAAGTGACAAGCATCAAAAAGAGAATGCAGAGAGAAAAAAGCAGCTTTTTTTTCATAAGAACCTCCCCTATGCGGGGAGAGAGAATTTAAGCGAAATTTACATCGACTATGTGATGCTCTAAACCCAACTCTTTGGGATCGCATCCAAGAGCGAGACCGACCATCTGCTGCATATGAAGAACAGGCATTTCAAGTTCACGGCCTATCGCTTCACCTGCATGGTCGGCTTGGGTATCGAGTTTGAGGTGGCACAGCGGACATGGAGTAACCATCATGTCGGCGTTGTTATCCATAGCTCCTGCAATCGCATTTCCCGTGAGCACTGCGGCGGTATGCGGTGCTTGCAACTCTACATGGAAACCGCAGCATTTGTTCTTCTCTTCATATTCGACACTCTCTCCGCCGCAGGCGATGATAAGATCATCAAGAGACGTCGGTCTGTAGGGACTCTCCGGGGTTTTGTGCGACTCGTTTTGAAGCTCGCTCGGTCTAATGTTGTGGCATCCGTAGAATGGTGCGATGTTGAACTGAGAAAGCGGTTTGACAACCATCTCTTTGATCTTGTCAAGCCCGATATCGTCGATGATCGCATAAAGGAAGTGTGTTATCTCGGAAGTTCCTTTATACTCAAGACCAACTTCTTGAAGCTTTTCATTGACTTTAGCTTTGAGCTTGGGGTCATTGTCAAGCTTATGTTTTGTCATTGCCGTGTTGAGCTGGCACGTGTTGCAGATGGTAACCATTGTCAAGCCGTGCTTTTCGGCATAAGCTATGTTTCTAGCATTGAGAACGAGTGAGAGAAACTCATCGTAATCCTGCAGGTGGGAAGCACCACAGCAAGAAGCTTCGACAAGTTCGACAAGCTCGATGCCGAGTTTCTTCGCAACTGCCATTGTAGACATGTATTGTTCGGGTGTACTCTGCTTTGCTGTACATCCAGTAAAAAGTGCGTATCGTAGTTTACTCATATTTATCTCCTAAAACTCAGCAGTTGATGATGATTTGACAAGCTTTTTGATCTCGTCCATATTTTCGGATGTCGGGATGTTCCAAGGCATCGCGATTTTACCTTTTTTGAGCATCTTCAGAGCCACTGGGATATGCTTGATAATTCCAGGACCTTCGGAGTAGAGAACAAGTCCACCCTCATCAAGCACACCGCGCTTTTGGATGGATTTCTTGAAGCCGACTGCATGACGCACTGCAACGTTGTTCTCGGCGATGCCTTCTTGGAATGCCATCTGATGGAGCTTGGTGATCTTCTCTATAGGGTTGATCTCTTTTGGACATACTTCGGCACACTCGAAGCATTTGACACAGTCCCAGACACCTTGACCCATCTCATTGACATCTTTAAGTCTGTTCTCGCTGTGGTCACGTACATCGGCACTAAATCTGTACGCTGCCGCAAATGCCGCAGGACCGAAATACTCTTCGTTAATCTCGATGACCGGACATGCATAATGACACGCTCCACACTGGATACAAAGATCGGCATCGAGGAGTCTGTGCTCCTCCTCTGGAGTGACGATGTTCTCACTTTCAGGTTCCTCTTCGATTTCGGCAACGAGGTATGGAGTGACAGCTGCATGTTTTTCCCAAAAGTCGTTTTTGTCGATGATCATGTCTTTGATGGCGCGTTTTTGGCTAAGCGGATCGAGTGTGAGTTCATCCCCGAAGAGATCGATCATATCGAACATTCTCTCTTTACACGCGAGTGTGCTTCTACCGTTTACTTTGATGGCACAAGCGCCGCAGATACCGTGGCGGCAGCTTCTTCTGTATGAGAAACTGCCATCGTGATCCCACTTGATGCGGTTGAGGATGTCAAGGACGACCTCTTCTGAGGTCACTTCCATATCGTATTCGTCATAGTATGGAAGATAATCCTCATCCGCGTTGAAACGAAATACTTTAAATTTTACGTTTTTTGTCTCAATTGTACTCATAGTATTCCCTTATTAGTATGTTCTTTCTTTGAGCTCGAATTTACCAAGAGTCACCGGCATATAGTCAAGCGTGATGTTGCCCTCTTTGTCCATATACGCCATTGTGTGCTTGAGGAAGTTCTCATCGTCGCGTTTTTGGTAATCTTCTCTATAATGTGCACCGCGGCTCTCTTTACGTGCGATCGCACTCTCAACAATAAATTTTGAATAGTCGAGCATATGTCCGAATTCGATCGCCTCTTGAAGTTCCGTGTTGAATATTTTGCTTTTGTCCTGAATGCGAATGTTTTTGTAGCGATCACGCAGTTCGTTGATTTTCTCCAATGCTTTTTCGAGTGATTCTCCCGTTCGAAACGCTCCGGCATTTTCCGTCATCGTCGTTTGCAGTTCGTCTCTGAGTTTCGTTACACTTTCCGTACCGTTGTTTGTAAGTACGAACTCGATCTCTTTGAGTGCGTCTGCCGCATCTTCAGCCGTTGCTTCGCGAAGAGGAATGTCATCAATCTCCTCGGCCATCGTTTTTCCGACATAGCGTCCAAAAAGCATCGCTTCAAGTACTGAGTTCGCACCCAGACGGTTCGCACCGTGAACACTGACACAGGAGCACTCACCCGCAGCGTAGAAGCCTTCGATGAACTCCGTGTTGTTCTTTCTTACATGACCGGGGATATCGACCGGGATACCACCCATAGAGTAGTGCGCCGTCGCGGAGATGAGGATCGGCGCTTCGATCATGTCGATACCAAGGAACGTTAGAGCAAGGTCGCGAAGTTCAGGAAGTCTCTCCATGATCTTCTCTTTGCCAAGATGTGTCAGGTCGAGATAGACGGCATCTTTTCTAGGACCTACGCCGCGACCCTCTCTGATCTCGTTGAGGATGGCACGGCTGACGACGTCACGCGAAGCGAGTTCGAGTGCGTTTGGAGCGTACTTCTCCATAAAGCGCTCACCTTCGCTGTTGTAAAGGCGACCCCCCTCACCACGCGCCGCTTCGGAGATAAGAACACCGTTGCCGCTAAGACCTGATGGGTGGAACTGAACAAACTCCATATCCTCAAGCGGGATACCCTTCCTTGCAACGATAGAGAGACCATCACCCGTATTTGCATGTGCGTTGGAGTTGATCTTGTAGCATCGTGCGTATCCGCCTGTTGCGAACATAACGCTTTTTGCGTTGAAGATCGCCGGCTGCATATCGCGAATGTTGAAAGCGACGACACCGCTTACTTTGTCGTCTTTATAGATAATGTCACAGACATACCACTCGTCCCAGAATTTTACGCCCTCTCTGAAAGCCTGCTCGTACATGGTCTGCAAGAGTGTCAGTCCTGTTCTGTCCTTCGCGAAACAAGCACGGGGACTACTCTGACCGCCAAACGGTCTTTGGGCGATTTTGCCTTCTGGAGTTCTTGAAAAGGCAGCACCCATTCTCTCTGCCCAGCGGATAGTTTCAGGAGCGTTCTTGCACATAAACTCGACAGCATCCTGATCGGCAAGGTAGTCCGAACCTTTTACCGTATCGAATTCGTGAAGCTCTACACTGTCCTCTTCGCTCAGAGCTGCATTGATACCGCCTTGTGCGGCACCTGAGTGACTTCGCAGCGGATGAAGCTTTGTCAACACGGCGACGTTTTTGCCTGCTTTTTGTAGTTCTCTCGCAGCTGCGGAACCGGCAAGACCGGCACCTACAATCACTGCATCATAAGTATAAACGGGAATACTCATTCGCTTTCCTTCGTAGATTAAATAATAAATTGCTCAATTATATCAGGAAAAGGTTTTATAAAGGTTAAACGACAGGTTTTAAAGAAGGAAGTCGTTGTATGTTACTTTTTTATACATAAGCAAAGCTGATGCTGGGGGCACTTACACATCAAGCTTCGTCAAATCACTAACCTGGGCGATCATATTGCCTCCGCGTTCTTTTGCGACTTGAAGGATCTGTTTTGCCTGCCTGATGGCATCATCGAGTATTTTGTTGTTCGGTTTGATAACGAAGCCACCGCTTACGCTGATATTGGTGAACTCACCATTTGGAAGTTTGAATTTGAGCTCGTTTATGCTTTGGCGTATCATTTCCAGTTCTTTGTAGCACTGCTCTTTGGTCGCTCTTGAAATAATGATTGTGAACTGGTTGTAATCGGTTCGTGCGATGATGTCTGCCGCCTGTTCAAAAAGTGTCAGTGTAAAAGCTACTTTTTTCAAAATGGTTTGCGTAAGCTCTTGCGGATACTCTCTGTTGGCTTTGGAGAAGTTGTCGATTTCCAGCACGGTGACAGAGGTGAAATGCCCCTCTTTCATATTTTTCTTTTGCGAATAGAGAACTCGCAGACCTTTATGATTGAGAACTTCGGTAACGGGATCGATCAGGCTCGGATCAATGCTCTCTTGGCTTTTTTTCTTCATTCGGAGCTCGATGGCATCGGCTTCAAGCGTTTGATTGACATAGTTTTTTTTGGTCGGCTGGATCGAAGAGAGATGGAGTATATCTTCAAGTACCATTCTCAATCGTCTTCTATACCACACTGTCGTAAAGAGAGACAGAAGCAGCAATACAGTAACAAGCTGGGCGATTATGAAACTTTTTTGTTGATTGTAATGAACGTTTTTTATATAAAGTTCGTCGAGCTTTTTATTGATTTTTATAAACTCTTCTTCGAGTTTTTTTCGGTTTTGCTTATCATGTTTATGGCTTTTTACATAGTATTTGCGTGCGGCATCGTTGAATTCTTTTGTTATTTTGGCAAGATCTTCAAGGTCTTTGAGATATTCTTGCTGTGAGTATATGATGTATTTTCCAACAAAGTCGTACTTGTAGAGCTGTTTGAGCTGCTCGATTTTGACAAGGAGCATGTTGCTTTTGCCGTTGAACTGAATCTTGGCAAGTTCTATATCGCTTCTTGGGATATGTGTAAGAGAGTTGATGATGGCTCTCTGCTCGTCGAGATTTTCTATTTTCTTGTACGAGAAGTTTTGCTCAAGAATAAACGCGGCAATGATCATCACCAGCAGCGTATTGAGCGTCAGCATTAAAGAGAGATTGTTAAATATCTTCACTATTGAGTGTTTCATAGATGTCCTTCTTATGGTGTCTAAGGGAGCGTTTGTGGAATATCGGTTATAATCTCGCTATATTTTATATATTTAGAGATAAATTTGTACTTAAAGGCTCTGTTTGGATTTGGAAAATTATTTCATATCGCAATTTGAAACAAAATTTGTTGGAGATGATGCAGCCGAAGCAGGAGGGATGCTCTACTCAAAAGATGCTTTTTTTGAAAATATCCATTTCAAAAGAGAGTGGATGCGTTGCAAGGATATAGCCAAAAGAGCGATGATGGTCAATGTTTCCGATGCTGTTGCAATGAATGCAAAACCGCTTTATGCACTGTTGGCAGTTGCGATGCCAAAAGATATCTCTTGTCACGGAGCAAAAGAGCTTGCCGAAGGTTTCAATGAAGCAGCATCGTTTTATGGCTTGGAGATAATAGGCGGAGATACGATAGCCAACACGAAGCTCGATATCACCGTTACGATCGTCTCGAAGTCCAAAAAGCCGCTGTTTCGAAAAGGATTGAGAGCGGGGCATCTTTTGGCGTATACCGGAGAGCTCGGAAGAAGTGCAAAGGAGCTCAAACGTCTGCTTCGAGGAGGCAGAGTCCATACCAGATCGAAGTTTAGAAATATGCAGCTTCGAAACCGTTTCATTGATACTGCGAGAGATTATCTCTCTTGTGGGATGGATATCTCCGACGGACTTTTCAGCGAACTTGAGAAGCTTGCCGTTGTTAATCAAACCGGTTTTGCTTTTTTGAAAAATATCCCAAAAAGCGTAGGTTGCAGCGGTGAGGAGTATGAGATGCTCATCGGTTTTGACGTGCGGCATAAAAAGGCTATAATTCGTCGTGCGAAACAGACCAGAACTCCTCTACATATCTTCGCACGCGCCCAAAGAGGCGGCTATAAAAACATTTGCAAAAGGCATCATTTTGGATAGACTCTATGCGCTTGACCATGCACCGATAGACTTTCACTTCCGTCAAAACGCCAACGACTTTGTCGTTAAGGAAATCCCCCTTTATGAATTTAGTGGAGAGGGGGAGCATCTTGTACTTTATATACGCAAGAAGAATCTCTCAACTTTCGAGATGGTAGGAGCCATCGCGCGTTATCTGGGCATCAAACAAAAGGAGATAGGCTATGCGGGACTCAAGGATAAACATGCGCTTACCTATCAGTATATCTCTGTGCCAAAAAAGTATGAAGAACAGATGGAGCGTTTCGAGCATCCAAACATCAAGATACTAGAGAGTACTTACCATAACAACAAAATCCGCATGGGACATCTAAGAGGCAACCGCTTCTTCATCCGCGTCAAAAAGGTTTCACCTACGGCTGCAGTGAAGATCAGCGAGGTGCTTGGAACGATAAAGGAGATGGGTATGCCCAACTTCTTTGGGTATCAGCGTTTTGGCAACGACGGTAACAATCATATCCGAGGTGAACAGATCGCAAAGGGGGAGAAAAAAGAGCGTAATCCTAAACTCAGACGTCTGCTTATCAGTGCCTATCAGAGCCATCTTTTCAATCTCTGGCTTTCCAAGCGTATCGAGATCAGTAAGCTTGTTGCAGGTTTCAAGGTACATGAGCTCGAACCGCTGCTCAATCTGCCAAGAAGCGAGCTTGAGAAGCTTAAAAAACAGCGTCATATCTTCAAACTGCTCAGCGGAGATATCATGCAGCACTATCCTTACGGAAGGCTGTTTGAGTTCGATGGCAATGAAGAGGAAGCAAAACGCTTTCTGGAGCGAGATGTCGCCCCGACGGGGCTGCTTTGCGGTAAACGTGCCAAACTTGCAGGCGAGTTTGCCCGCGAGATCGAAAAGAGCTTTGATGAGGCGATAGCTGCCGATGGACAGAGACGCTATGCGTGGGTGTTCCCCGAAGATATCGAAGGACGCTATGTCGAAGAGGAGGCGTGGTTTGAGTTTAACTTCACTTTGCCAAAAGGAAGCTACGCGACGGTGTTTTTGGAAGAGATAGCAAAAAAGGAGATAAAAAACGATGAATAAAAAGCATATCACATCACTTATATCGCAGACATTTGGCAAATTTGCCTCCAAAGAGTTTCCAAGGTGGTTCCAAAACATCGTCAATCAAAGCTATGTGAAGCTGATGGGTCTGGATATGAGCGAGTTCTACCCTCCAAGCCACTACCGTTCGCTCAACGCTCTATTTACTAGAAAGCTTCGCGAATCACGTCACTTTAGCCTTGATGCGGATGACTTTATCGCCCCGTGTGATTCGCTTATAACTGAGCGTGGCAAGGTTAAAAACGACTATGCACTGCAGATCAAAGGGATGCGTTATGAGGTAAGTGAACTTCTTGGCGATCTGATCCCGGCAGAGTCCAAAGAGAAGATGAAGGATGGGGATTTTATCAACTTTTATCTTTCGCCAAAAGATTATCACCGCTATCACATCCCCACAAATCTTAAAGTGCTGCGTGCGGTACACATACCGGGAAAGTTTTATCCGGTCAATATCCCATCACTGAAAAAGCGGCTTAACCTTTTTGTGGAGAACGAGCGTGTCGTCATCGAGTGTGAGTCGATGAAGAACAAAAAGCGCTTCTTTATGGTTTTAGTTTCAGCTTTGAATGTAGGAGTAATGAAAGTGAACTTCATTCCAGAGCTGCAGACGAATGCCGATGTGGATAAACCGACACTCTATGAGTTCGACGAACTCTATTTGAATAAAGGAGATGATTTTGGATGTTTCGAGATGGGTTCGACTATCGTGATAGTGAGTGAAAAAGATATGATGGAGGTGCTTGTAAAACAGGGAGAGAAAGTAAAGTTCGGTCAGACTATAGCGAAGCTGCTGTAACTACGGTCTAAAAACAGATATATCCAGTTCTTTGACTATTTTATAATGCTTGTCATTGGCTGTATGCAGTGTCAGTCCATAAGTTGTCGCCGTAGAAGCGATAAGAGAGTCGGCAAGCTGCATACTGTGGCTTAAAAAGTACTCCTCCATGTAAAAAAGTGCTTTTGCAGATATCTCCTCATTGATGTAAATCACTTTGACATCCCATGATCTGAGTGTATTTTGAAGAATTTTGAGCTCTTTTTTGTCTCGAAGCCCTTGGATAAGCTCCATATAGGTTACACACGAGATACAAAAAGATCCAAAAGAGTGAATAAGATCATAAATTTTTTGATTGCCTCGCATATACCATATAAGAATATCTGTATCTACAATATTTGTATAGATCATAAAAACTTTCTTCCTTCTCTAAGAGAGCGGATGTGCGCATCGACATCGACCTCTTTGTCTTTCCAGAGTCCAAAAAGCTGATCTTTTTCATTTTTGTTTGTAGAATCAAGAGTGGTCAGTTTGGCTTTCGGTTTGCCTCTATACGTGATGATGATATCCTCTTTCTTATCGATGATATCAAAAAGCATAGAAATTTTAAAACGAAGTTCTTTTGCAGATACAAACATAGCTTTCTCCTTGAAGTTTACACTTCAAGTATAACTATGTTTACTTTAGAGCGTATTAAACATTGAATCTGAAGTGCATAACATCACCGTCTTGGACGATGTAGTCTTTTCCTTCGAGTCTCATTTTTCCTGCTTCTTTGGCACCCGCTTCGCCGCCGTACTTGATAAAGTCCTCATAGCTGATAACCTCGGCGCGGATGAAGCCTTTTTCAAAATCGTTGTGGATGACGGCTGCCGCTTTTGGGGCAGGGGTGTTTTGCTTGATCGTCCAGCTTCGCACCTCCTTTACACCGGCTGTGAAGTAGCTCATAAGTCCAAGTTTCTCAAAACCTTTGCGGATGATCTGCTCCAGACCCGACTCTTCGACACCGAGCGATTCCAAAAACTCTTTGGCCTCCTCCTCTTCCAGCCCTACAAGCTCTTCCTCAATCTTCGCACAGAGTTTGATCACTTCGCTGTTACTTTTTTTGGCATGCTCTTTGAGGGCATTGACGTACTCGTTGTCTTCAAGAAGTCCATCTTCATCGACATTGGCTGCATATATGATCTCTTTGTCCGTTAGGAGTCTGAGTTCTTTGGCGAGTTCTTTGTAGTCGTCGGTATCGGCTTTTGGAAAAGTGCGGGCGAGATTGCCTTCTGCGAGCCACTCGCTGAGCTCCTCCGCAAGATCGTATTTGGGTTGTGCTTTTTTATCTGCTTTGAGCTGTTTTTTGAGACGCTCCATCCTGTTTTGAAGTACTTCGATGTCTGCAAGTATCAACTCACCTTCGATGATTTCGACATCTCGAATGGGGTCGATGCTGCCTTCGTTGTGGACGATGTTCTCATCTTCGAAGCAGCGAACGACCTGGAGGATCACTTCCGTTTCGCGGATATTGGCAAGAAATTTGTTTCCAAGTCCTTCACCTTGGCTTGCACCCTTGACAAGTCCGGCAATATCGACAAAATCGATGGTGGAGTACTGGATGCGTTCGGGATTGACGATTTTTGCCAGTTCCTCAAGACGCGGATCGGGTACGGGAACAACTGCTTTGTTCGGTTCTATCGTACAAAAAGGGTAGTTTGCCGCTTCGGCATTTTGTGCTTTTGTGAGTGCATTGAAAGTTGTTGATTTACCTACGTTTGGAAGACCTACGAGTCCTATTGCGAGTCCCATATATTACC
>JALUFE010000081.1 GCA_027052175.1 Helicobacteraceae bacterium
GAAGAAGATATACGAAAAAATAATGTAACTCCTCAAGATGAAATGTTTAACAATTTGGAAAAAAAACTTTTTGGATAACTATTACTCCACCAGCAAACTAACTCAATTTTAGAGAGGGAAAGAAAGGGTAAGATGTGAGTAGAAAAATTTGCAGGACTAACGAGTTAATTCAAAAACTTTTCTGCTTGCAGATTGCCCTTTATTTCCCTCCCCGAAGGGTGCTGCACTCTTGCCCCTACTCTGCGTTAGTTTCTTTTGATGTAGCTACGGCTACACCTGCAAGAAACTGCCTTGATTAGGAACAAGATTGCAGCATCTAAAATTGAGTTAGTTTGCTGGTGGAGTAATAAGTAATTATTCAAATGATGATCATTGTTTGGAAGGGAGAAGAACGAAACTATGAAGCCTAAAATAATAGTGAGTGCCTGTTTGCTTGGGGAGTATTGCCGTTATGATGGGAAGACAAAGAGGATGGAGGGGATCGAAGAGCTGCTTAAAGAGTATGAGGTTATCCCTTTTTGTCCTGAAGCACCTATTTTTGGAACACCCCGAGAGCGCATCAATGTTGTCATGACAAATGGGGAGAAGCGTATTGTCACCGATGAAACAAATATAGATGTGACCAAGAAGCTAAAAGGGGAGATAGAGCGTTTTTTAGCATCACACCCAAACGCCGATCGTATTATCCTCAAATCCAAAAGTCCCAGCTGCGGCCTTGGAACGACTCCGATTCTCGATGAGAACAAAAAGGTTATAGCCAAAGGCAACGGCTTAGCAGCAGATCTTTTTTTACAGCATTACAAAAAGAGTGAAATCAGCGACGAACTATCCCTCGCTCATTGACTTCAATAAGCCCTTTTTCCTGAAGGAGAACAAGGGTACGTTTGAACTCCTTTTTGCTCATTCCAAAGAACTCCGTGATGGATTCCGGGGTACTTTTTGAGTTAAACGGCAGCCTCCCTTTGTGCTCTTTTAAAAGATCGAGGATCTTTTGCTGTGAATCTTTGCTCGCCTTTGCACCAAGTTTTCGTAAACTAAGATCAAGATTGCCGTCCGGGCGGCGTTTTTTGATATAGGCTTTTTTCACCTCACCGATCTCAAGCGGTTCGAACACTTCGTTTTTATACAGCAGTCCTTCGTATCTGTCTTCAACTATGCATTTGAAACCAAGGTCGGTCTCTTTGATGATGAGCGCTTTGACCTCCTGGTTGATTCTAAGCCCCTTTGGGTTGTGATCGAGATACTTCGAGAACTTCTCGGTTGCGACAAGGTGGTGGGTTTTTTCATCGTAAATGATGCGCAAAAACCTCTTTTCTCCCACTTTGAATGGCTCTTTTTGCATTTTTGAAGGTACAAGCAGATGTTTTGGCAGCCCCCAGTCGACAAAGGCTCCAAAAGGTGCGATGTCTACCACCTCGAAAAAACCGAACTCATCGAGCATCGCTTTTGGTTTTTTAGTTGTAGCCGTGAGGCGGTCTTCGCTGTCATGATAGATGAAAACTTCGACAATGTCACCCTCTTTCATCGCTTTTGTTATGTAGGTATTGGGCAGAAGCACTTCACTGCCGCGTGCATCGCAGAGAAAAAAGCCGAAATCACTTTTTCTGTTTATTTTAAGTTTGTTAAGTTTTCCAAGCTGGATCATGGGTGTTATTTCTTTATTCATAATGCAATTATAGTGCAATTTGTCATATTTTTACGATAGAGGTGACAAATGAAGATAAAATTACTCAAAAAAGCGGAGAGAGATAATGCTGCTTGGAAAATGCCCTTACTGTGAAGATGGGATGATAGAGGTGCGAGAGAAGAACGTCAGAGGCAAAAAAGTCAAACTCTATGCCTGCTCCAATGCTCACTGGAAAAGTGAAGATGGGGAGCTTTGGGAGCTTAGAGAGGATGCTTCGTGCGATTTTCGCATCTGGCAAAATACTCTTGGGCGGTATGGAAAGTGGCTTGGCTACAAGGAGGTGCGCGAACTCTTGGAAGAGGGGGAGATACGCGTGGAGTTGGTCAGCAAAAGATACGGTAAGAAGATCAACTATGAAAAAAGTGTCATACTCGATAGAGAGTATGGCGTGAGTGTAGTCTGGGATGACTAACGGCTGATTGAGAGCCCTATAGAGACTTTGTTGACATTGTGGTTGTAGTCGATCAGGCTCTCACCGTAACCGTTGAAGGTTTTGAAGTAGAGAAAGATGTCGCGGTTGTTGATAACGGGCAGCGGGTAGGAGTAGCTGAACTCTACCGCACTTTTGCGCCGTGAGATGTTCGAGCGCAGTTTAAGGCGGAAGAGGTGCTGTTTGTATGGCAGGATGAACTGCAGCTGTCCATACCCTATATAGTCGATTAGATCGGGGTTGTAGTCGTTTTTGTCGTGAAATCTGTACCACACTTCAAGCTCGGTGACAAGATGGCGGTACTGCAAATATGTAGAGAGGCTGGCACGGTTCCAACTTCGTTCATACTCGCCGCCTCTGCCGTTTGACTGATGGATAAAAGCGAGTTTGAAGCCTTTGAGGAAGCTCTTCTCTCCAAGAAAACGGTATGCCGGAATGGAGATGAAAAGCTCGGGCTGATAGTTCGACTCGCGAAAAAAGGCGGAAGAAACGTAGACCTGCCAAAAAGAGCGCTGTGTGAAGCCAAAGGAGTATATCTCTCCAAAACCAAGCCAGTCGCTTGCGAAGTCGTAGCGGATACTAAGCTGAAACTCCGTTTCGACATCTTCGGCTTTGTGTGTACCATTGTCGATGTACTCCGAGTCGTAGCGATACCCAATAGGCAGAAAATAGTTCTCTTTGTAGGCTTTAAGGTTGAATCCCGAGTGAACGATCTGTGAGAGAGTCGCTTTTGATTCGTCATCTATATCTTCGAGCTCTCTGACGATATTCTCTTTTTGTCTGTGAATCTCTTCAAAAGTATCCGCAAGTGTCAAATCGCTAAGAAGCAAAAGCAAAAGTGGGAGAAATTTTTTCATCATTTTGAGAGTATAGCACAAATTAATATAAATTTAATTGAACTTTAAGTATAATTCGCATCCACTTTAGTGCTTTAGCTCAAAGTCAGAGTGTTTTTAGATGTACATTCGTTGTGCTTCTAAAAATGTTGGCAAGGCGTTTAAGCCGGCCTGGAAGTACTAAAGATGAGGAAATACCAAGGGAGCTTAGATGAAAGTTCGCGCTTCAGTAAAGAAGATGTGTGATGATTGTAAAGTCATCAAGAGAAAAGGTATTGTCAGAGTAATCTGCAAGAACAAAAAACATAAACAGAGACAAGGATAATCATGGCACGTATTGCTGGTGTTGATTTACCTAAGAAAAAGAGAATCGAGTATGGCCTAACATATATCTACGGTATAGGTCTTCATACTTCTAGAAAGATACTTGACGCTACAGGTATCTCTTACGACAAAAGAGTCTATGAACTTACAGAAGAGGATGTAGCCGCGATCACGAAAGAGATCCGTGAAAACTACACGGTCGAGGGTGATCTTCGTAAACAAGTGGCAATGGACATCAAAGCGCTTATGGACCTCGGTAACTACAGAGGTCTCAGACACAGACGCGGTCTTCCTGTAAGAGGACAAAAAACCAAGACGAACGCTCGTACTCGCAAGGGTAAGAGAAAAACCGTCGGTGCAGCGTAAGTAAGAGAGGATAGAAAAGATGGCAAAAAGAAAAGCTGTTAGAAAAAAGATAGTCAAGAAAAATATCGCTCGCGGTATCGTTCATATCGCTGCGTCATTTAACAACACTCTCGTTACTATTACTGACGAGATGGGAAATATGATCGCATGGAGTTCTGCCGGAAGCCTTGGTTTCAAGGGGAGCAAAAAATCCACTCCGTTCGCGGCACAGGCAGCTGTAGAAGCAGCTATGGAAAAAGCGAAAATCCACGGTATCAAAGAAGTCGGTATCAAAGTGCAAGGTCCAGGTTCAGGTAGAGAGACTGCAGTGAAAACTGTCGGTGCTATCGAAGGCATCAGAGTACTTTATCTAAAAGATGTTACACCGTTGCCACACAACGGATGTAGAGCGCCTAAGCGTCGTAGAGTATAAGGAGGTTGAGACATGGCAAGATATAGAGGTCCAGTAGAGAAAATCGAAAGAAGATTTGGAGTCAGCCTCAACCTCAAAGGTGAGAGAAGACTCGCAGGTAAGAGTGCGCTTGACAAAAGACCATACGGTCCCGGTCAGCACGGTCAAAGAAGAAAGAAGGTTTCCGAGTACGGTTTGCAGCTTGCTGAGAAGCAAAAAGCGAAATTTATGTACGGTGTTGCTGAGAAGCAGTTTAGAAACCTCTTTAAAGAAGCGAAAAGAAGACAGGGAAATGCAGGTAACAACCTCATTACACTTCTTGAGCAGAGATTGGACAATGTCGTTTACAGAATGGGATTTGCAAGCACGAGAAGATTTGCAAGACAGCTTGTAACGCACGGTCACGTTCTTGTAGACGGCAAGAGAGTGGACATTCCGTCTTACAGAGTCAAACCTGGTCAAAAAATCGAAATCAAAGAGAAATCAAAAAACAACCCTCAAATCCAAAGAGCGATCGAACTTACCAACCAGACAGGTATCGCTCCATGGGTTGATGTAGATCAAGAGAAGGTTTTTGGTATCTTTACAAGACTCCCTGAAAGAGAAGAGGTCGTTATCCCTGTTGAAGAGAGACTTATCGTTGAGCTTTACTCTAAATAATAAGAAAAACTAAAAGGCGGATACATGAAAAAGATCAAGACTACTCCACTTGCTCCACAAGAGTTTGAGGTAGAACAAATAAGCGAGAATGAAGCGAATGTTATCGCCTATCCTTTTGAAACAGGGTATGCGGTTTCTCTCGCTCATCCGCTTCGCCGTTTCTTATTAAGCAGTTCGGTCGGGTACGCTCCGTACGCGATCAAGATAGAGGGGGCCAAGCATGAGTTCGACTCCGTTCGTGGGATGCTTGAGGATATCTCCGACTTTATTCTCAACCTCAAAGATGTTCGTTTCAAACTTTTGGATGGTACGACGGATGTAGAGGTTGAGTACAACTTCGCAGGTCCATGCGAGATCAAAGGAAGCGATCTCAGCGGCGATGCGGTTGAGGTTGTTACCCCGGATGCGCATTTGGCAACTTTGAACGAAGAAGCGACGTTGAATTTTTCGCTCAAGATCGCTCAGGGTATTGGTTATGTACCGAGTGAAGATATCATCGATGAAGTATCGGATGATTATATCGCTCTGGATGCATATTTCACTCCGGTCAAGAGTGCCACCTACAAGATAGAAAACGTACTTGTCGAGGATAATCCAAATTTCGAGAAAGTAGTGTTTAGCATCAAGACGGATGGACAGATTTCTCCGATCGATGCATTTAAAAACTCGTTGGAAGTGATGTACGCACAGCTTGGTGTGTTCAATTCCGAAATCAGCATCAAATCTCCATCGACGATCGAGAGAGTCGAAGAGTCTGCAGAACTCAAAAAACTCACTCAGCCGATCGACACACTGGGATTGAGCGCGAGAAGTTACAACTGCCTTGACAGATCGAACATCAAGTATGTTGGAGAAATCGTCATGATGAGTCCGAACGATCTAAAAAATGTCAAGAATCTCGGGAAAAAATCCTATGATGAGATCGTTGAAAAACTTAACGAGTATGGGTTCGAGGTAGGAAGCAAGCTTCCTGAAGAGGTCGAAAGCGCACTCAAAAAGAAAATAGAAGCTAAATAAGGATAGGAAGATGAGACATCGTCACGGATATAGAAAACTAGGTCGTACAAGTGCTCACAGAAAAGCACTTCTTATGAACCTAAGCATCGCTCTTTTGGAGCATGGCAAAATCGAAACAACGGTTGAAAAGGCAAAAGAGCTTCGCGGTTTCATCGAAAAGCTCATCACAAAAGCCAAAAAAGGTGACAGCAATGCTCACAGAGCTGTTTTTGCTGTTCTAAGAGACAAAGAAGCTACAAAAAAACTTGTCAACGAAGTAGCTCCTCAGTACGTTGAGAGAAACGGTGGTTACACTAGAATCATCAAGACAAGAACAAGACGCGGCGACGCTGCGGATATGGCTTTCATCGAATTGGTATAATTCGAAACCCTCCCGGGCTTCGGCCCATATCTCTTTAAATACGATATAATTCTTTTTCTAAATATAGATATACATCAATGTTTCATCAAGAAGAGTTTGATTTTTTCCTTGCGAATCATTTGAAATGTTATTAAGAATGCAAAACTCGCTTCGCTCAGACAGTTGCATTTTTGCCGTTGGCACATAATCTTTCAAACTAAAAATCAAAATTCTTTCTTCAACATTGATCTCTATCTATGAATGTTAAGTAAGAAGGATACCTATGCCCGATTTCGGATTTGGTACATACAGAGTCAGCGATCAAAATCAAGCGCATATCGATGCTTTGATAGAGGCTATACGGGGTGGCATCAAGCTTATCGACACCTCGACGAACTATTTTGACGGCGGTGCTGAGCGCGCGATCGCCAAAGCTTTTCGACACTTTGACGAGAGTGTCCGAGAGGGTGTCGAGATAGTGAGCAAGTTTGGCTATATTCAAGGCTCTTTGCTGCAGGAGTACAAAGATGACTCCTCCGATCTACGCAAACTTGAGTGCAGTGTGGTGGAGTATTCACCGGAGTGCTACCACTCGATATCCAAAGAGTTTGTCCATCATCAGCTTACTCGCTCGCTTGAGCGTCTTGAGAGATCGCGGCTTGATTGTTATCTGATCCACAATCCGGAGTACTATATTCTCGATGCGATCAACAAAGGTGTACCAAAGGATGAGTATCTTGATGATATGTATGAGCAGATATTCGAAGCCTTCTGTGCACTCGAAGAGGAGGTTAAGGAGGGGCGAATAAAGAGTTACGGCATCAGCTCCAACAGTTTTGCAAAGCCATCGAATGCACCTGATTTTCTTCCTTATGAGGATCTCACAACGCTTGCTTACAAAGCGGCTAAAGAGAGTGGCAATGCCTCTCACAGCTTTACTACCGTCGAACTCCCGATAAATATCGCCGAAAAAGAGGGGCTGAAGTGCAGTTTCTGGGCGAAAGAGCAGGGACTGCGTGTTCTTGCCAACAGACCACTCAATGCCTTTTACAACGGCAAGATGTACCGCCTGGCGGAGTATGAAGAGAGTAGAGACTACTATATGTATCTGAATGAGCTGCTGGAGTTTTGTGACAATGATTTGCTAAGACCTGTGTACAATCTGATCGAGCAACTCGATGAGAGCAAACACCGTTTTGGATTTGTCGGTGATTACGATGCTTTTGTGCATACACAGGTGCTTCCGCATCTGCAGCGTTCACTCAAAGAGATAGAAGGAGATACAAGAGAGAAAGTGATCTCATATCTTGAACTCTTCTTAGCGGAATATCGGGAGATGGTTGCAAGTGAAAGTGGACGCAAAACAAAAGAGGAATTGAAGCATCTTTTTAAAAATTGCAACGATGCTTTACAAAAGTGTGCGCTTTCGTATCTGATGCGCCAAGAGAGTATTGATTATATTTTAGTTGGAGCACGAAGAGTCCGATATGTTTATGATCTGCTCTCTTTAAGAGAAGAGTTGGCTCAAAATAATTTATAAGCCATTAAGCGATATTTCTATATTTTATGATAAGGGCACCTCTAAAAACTCTAAATTGTCTCAGAGCCTAAAATAGGAGTGAGATTGTGAAAAATATTTTTTAAGGCGTAGCCAAAGCTACGGTGAGAAAAATTTTTACGCAAGATTGCTCCTATTTTAGACTCCCGTAGGGCATTAAGCAGGCGCACTTCTTCTTCGTTGGAACTTTTTGAAGCTACCAGTAGCAACTTCAAAGTTCTGCCTTGAATAAGTACATTTGCTATAATGCTGAGGCAACTTAGGGTTTTTAGAGGTGCCCATAATAAAAAATATGAGGATATATAGATGATACCATTTAGTGATGAAGAGTTGATGGAACCTGTAAAAAACGTTATAGACAAAGTAAGACCATCTTTGGCACTCGATGGCGGTGATATCGACTTTATAACCGTAAAGGACGGTAAAGTATACGTCCAGCTCAAAGGAGCCTGTGTGGGATGCGGCAGCAGTGGTACCACACTCAAGTACGGGGTGGAGAGGCAGTTGAGAATGGATATCCATCCCGAGCTTACGGTTGTAAACGTTCCTTTTGGAATGGAAAACGATATAGATAAATTTTAAAATTTGAAAAGGGAGGTACGATTTATGAGTTCAATTAGCAAATATAAAATCCTCTCCGAAGCGAAAAAGTACTTTTCACAGTCCGATTATAAAAAAGCACTTGAAAAATTTGCGACGGTTTTACAGAACTATCCAAACTCCAAAGAGGCATACAACGGCGTGATCCTCTCGGAGATGGCACTTAGTGGAGAGGGAGGAGCGGAAGCGCTTTTTGATTACTATGAAGTGCTTCAAAGCGAGGACAGAGAGAGTGCCGATGAAATTATGAGTGAAATTTTGGAAAATATGGACGGCACACTTGAAGAACTCAGTGAGATTATCACAGAACCGCTCAAAAACAGACTCGAAGCGGAAGACGGCATTTTGTATGAGGATTTTAAAAAAATTGTAGAGGCAAACGGAGGAGATTTTAAAAAGATCTTTGACAACATCATGTTTTCTACAAAGGTTATTATCGCAAAAAAAGAGGATTTTTTGGAGTTTCTCGATATGCTTATAGAAAACGGATACGATGAGATGGCATTGAACTATCTTGAAAACGCTCTTGCTTTGTATCCCACAGATACGACTTTGAGAAATCTTCTTAAAAAACTTGCAAAAAGGCTCGATGTTGAAGATTGAGCTCCCTGATCAGCCCTACAGATACGTTACGGAAAACTCCAAGCTCTGTGACGATGAAACGGCCTTTGTGTTGACCAAACAAAATGAAAAATATCTCGAAGATGCCAAGCAAAAAGCGCACTCCATCATCTCCATAGAGGAGATCGGGGAGCTTTTTGGTATCAAAGACATCAAGATTATAGGCATTACGGGTACAAACGGCAAGACAACCACAGCCAGTGCGATCTATTCTTATCTGCTTGATCTAGGCTACAAAGCAGCACTCCAGGGTACACGCGGCTTTTTCATGAACGATGAAGTGATCGAGGGAAAAAGTCTCACGACACCATCTGTTTTGCATACCTACATGCATATCTATCAGGCGGTTGCTGCGGGATGTGAGTACTTCATCATGGAAGTGAGTTCCCATGCGATCGTGCAAGCGCGCATCGAGGGGCTTGAGTTTGCGCTCAAGATTCTTACCAATATCACGCAGGATCATCTTGATTATCATAAAAGCATGGAAGAGTATATCAATGTCAAGAACAGTTTCTTTCAGGATGAGAGTAAAAAGCTTATAAACCGTGACGAGCCAAAGGCACAGTTCAACATCAAAAACACCTATACCTATGGCATCGAGAACCCTGCAACTTATAAACTGATGGCCTATACGCTCAACGAAGGCTCAAGCGGTATCCTGCAGCACTTCCAGGAGATCGTACCGTTTGTTTCTTCGTTGTATGGTTTTTTCAACCTTTACAACACTGTAGCTGCCATTGCGGCAGTGCATTTACTCACAGAGAGAAAGCTCGAAGAGATCGCCGAGGTGGTGCCTAACTTTGCAGGTGTAAGTGGTCGAATGGAACAGGTAAGCGAAGATCCTTTCGTTCTTGTCGATTTCGCTCATACGCCAGATGGGATGGCCCAGGTCCTCAATGCGCTTAAAGAGAAGGATATCGTCGTCGTTTTCGGTGCAGGAGGTGACAGAGACCCTCTCAAGCGCCCGCTAATGGGACAGGTTGCTGCAAGTCTGGCCAAAAAGGTCGTTGTTACAAGTGACAACCCGCGCTTTGAAGATCCCGACAAGATTATAGAGGATATCCTTAAAGGTATAGACGATCCTGGCGGTGTCATTGTCGAGCCAAACAGACGCGAAGCGATCAAAAAAGCGCTTGAGATCCGCGAAGAGGGAGAAATCGTTGTGATACTCGGTAAAGGGGATGAAGAGTATCAGATCATTTACGATCAGAAATTCCCGTTTGATGATCGAGAGATTGTGAGAGAACTTCTTAGTTGATTGTATAACTCTTCGTGGCGTTGATATCGTAAAATCCGGTGACGGTCACATTGGCTTCGCCCTTGGAAAAAGAGATTGTCGCTTCTCCACCTCCAACGCTTACAAGCGTTGCGTTACCCTCCACGCTCCAGACAATCTGATTCGAGTTATTGGCGTCTATAGAGACATTTTGATCGCCGTTGGCATAGTCGGCTGTCGCTTTGAAAGTATAGTTCGTATCGGCTGCAGGTGTACCGCTGATGTTGGAGTCGTCGATATGGAGTGCACTCAACGGAACGATCGTTACCATGCCGTTTTGGGTATCGTTAAGAGAACGGTACGAAATCGTTACGTCCAGAGTCGTGTTGCTTCCGTTACCATCGCCGTTTACTTTTGGGACAAGCCTGCCATAGGCAAGTGAGGCTTTGGAGAAGTCCGTCTCCCATCTGGCAGCCTGGGTGACATCGGCACTTGTTCCGTCGCTGTAGTTGACATACGCTTTGAGATCGAGTTCGTTTGCTGTAGCATAGAGAGTGGCGGAAGTAGGTGATATGGAGATATCGTTGATCTCTTTTACGATTGGAGTGTCGTTTGTTGTTCCGCATCCTCCAAGGCCACAGAGCAACAAGGATGCACTGAAAAATGTAGTTATGTTTTTTATCATGATCAAAACCTGTAGTTTACGCCCAGATAGATCTGGTTGATGTGGGATTGCAGTTTGAGTTTTTGTGCGATTAGATCGACACTTTCATAGGAGGTGAACCGGTACTCGTAGTTTGCTTCTATATCGAGATGTCCACTGAGAGGGAAAAAAGCTCCGGCACCTAAATTGTAGGAACTGTAGGCGATTTTGCTTTCAAGTTTTCGTTTTACTTTCATTTCACCCGCTCCAATACCTGCACGAAAGAAAGGATAGAGAAATTTCGTAAAATTATAGGCTTTGACAAACATAATATCCATTCCGTATCGCTCTTTGTCGTTTTTTGAAAAGATGCTTGATTTGTTGTCGACATAGTTTATATCGAATTCTACCGCATACGCCCGACGGTCTCCATAACCGAATTTCAAAGCCCCAAATGCCGGTGTGTTGTGTGTCTTCTTCTCATCTGTAAATTTTTCATACTGCACACCGCCGCCCATCCCCATATAAAATTTGGCATCGTAGGAAAAGGCATTCAGTAAACAGGGGAGCAGGAAAAGAGAAAATATTGCTTTTTTCAAATGGATTCCTTCTTTTAAGTAGCTGGAAGTATAACCAAAAAGCTTAAACTTTCGAAGTGAGATATGGCACTAAAGAAATTCCGCCGGATTTATTTGGTATAATTGCGAAAAAATTCGAAAAGACTCCAGTGTATAATGCCGTTTTTGTAACGATAGTATGGCGCGGAGTCGATGAAAAGGACAGATTTATGGGAATTCCTCAGCCGGCGTTTTATATATTCAAATGTGAGCAGAGTGCTCCTCCGGGGATGCCAAAACCATCATGTGTTTCACAGAACAATCCGGAGAGCCAGCAGCTCTTTCAGTACCTTGCACAGAAATTGATGCAAGAGGGTGTTATGGGAACCGTACAGCCGATACGTACTTCATGTCTGAATCGCTGCCAGATGGGTCCTGTGATGCTTGTAGAACCTGGGCATACGATGTACACAGGTTTGACTAAAGAAAAAATCGATAGAATTGTAGAAGAGCATATCATCGGCGGAAACGTCGTGACGGAATATGTCATTGATCCGGAGTTCTGGGATGAGCCTATCAGCCCTGCGGATATGAAAAAACAGATGGGAATGTAGGAACAACACAAATGCAGATCGAAATGCTTTACAGCAAGATTCACCGTGCAACCGTGACAGATGCTAACTTGAACTATGTCGGTTCCATCACGATAGACGAAGAGCTTTTGGAAGCATCGAAGATGCGGGTAGGTCAGAAAGTGGAGATACTCAATATCAACAACGGAGAGCGCTTTTCCACCTACATCATTCTCGGTGAACGGGGAAAAAGAGACATTTGTCTCAACGGTGCTGCGGCGAGAAAAGTGCACAAGGGCGACAAAATTATCATCGTCGCCTATGCAAGCTTTGATGCAAAAGAGCTTGATGAGTACAAGCCGACCGTCGTACTTGTCGATGAAGACAACAATATTACCGACGTGATAGAGAGTATATAGATGTTTGACAATCTTGGAGATATGGGCAAACTGTTTGAAGGAATGCAAGAGCAGGCCAAAAAACTTCAAGAAGAGCTTGAGAGCAAAACTTTTTCCGTTAAAAGCGGCGGTGGAATGGTCGAGATAAAAATGAACGGAAAGGGCGAAGTTGTAGATATCGATATCGATGATTCGCTCTTACAAGACAAAGAGTCTCTTCAGATTCTGCTGATGGGTGCACTCAACGATGCTTACAGAATGGTTGAACAGAACAAGCAGCAGAGTGCACTCGGCGCACTCGGCGGTTTCAATCCGTTTGAAAGAAAATAACAGATGAAGCAAAATGAGTTGGATGAATGGACTGATTTGTTTCATCTTTTTTTTCAGCAGAAATTAATAACACTTTAACAAGATATACTATAGAATTCCCTATGCAAAATTTCGAGCAGTTTTTACAAGAGCATCTACCCCGTTCAAACAGTTTTCATCCTCATTACGAAAGAGCATTGCAGGTTATGCTTCAAGCAGGAGGGAAGCGTTTCCGTCCCGCACTGCTATTGGCTGTCGTGCGCGCTTACAATCCCCTGATGATCGAGAGTGCTTATCATGCAGCACTTGCAGTGGAACTGCTGCATACGTACTCGCTTATCCATGATGACCTTCCGGCTATGGACGACTCTCCGCTTCGACGAGGCAATCCGACACTGCATGTACTCTTCGACGAAGTTACGGCGATTCTTGTCGGTGACGCACTGAATACATACTCTTTTGAGGTCCTCGCAGATGCCCCCTTCGCTCCTTCGATGAAAGTAGAGCTTGTCAAACTGCTTGCCCACAACGGCGGTCTCAACGGGATGGTACTCGGTCAGGCGATAGACTGCCACTTTGAAAACAAACCGCTTGGTATAGAGCAGATTCGTTTTCTCCATATCAACAAAACCGCAAAACTTATCGCCGCTTCACTCGCAATGGGCGCAGTCATTGTCGGCAAAGAGGATCTCGCTTTAAAACTTTATGAATTTGGGATAGAACTCGGACTGCTTTTTCAGATACAAGATGATATTCTCGATGTAACGCAGAGCAGTGAAGAGGCCGGGAAACTGACCAATAACGATGAGGAAAAAAACAGCTTTGTGACGATTTTGGGGCTTAACAAGGCTAAAGAGGAGGCAGACTCTCTGGCATACAAACTGCTTGGTGAGCTTGACGGCTTTGAAAAAAGACTCAAAGAGGAGCTTTCGCCCCTGTTGGTGCAGTATATACATCGACATAAATAGGTATGCACCAAACAAATGGACATTTCATTCGAATTCTTGGGGTAAGAGAGTTCGCATGAAAAGTCAATACAAAAGGAAAACAATGAGCAACGAAATGCGAAAAAAAATGGCTGATACGATCAGATTTCTGGCTGCAGACATGGTGCAAAAGGCCAACAGCGGACATCCGGGAGCACCGATGGGGCTTGCAGATATCGCTGTCGTTTTAAGCGAACATCTCAAACACAATCCCAAAAATCCAAAGTGGCTCAACCGGGACAGACTGGTGTTTTCTGGAGGTCATGCCACGGGACTTATCTATTCGCTTTACTATCTTTGGGGATATGGATTGACACTCGATGACTTAAAAAAGTTCAGACAGCTTGATTCCAAAACACCGGGGCATCCCGAATATGGTCATACAGAAGGGGTCGAGATCACGACGGGACCGTTGGGACAGGGTGTAGCCAATGCTGTCGGTTTTTCGATGGCCAGCAAATTTGTAAGCGCTCAGGTCAACAGTGAAACGGCTAAAGTTATCGATCATACTGTTTACTGCCTTTGCGGGGATGGCGATCTCGAAGAGGGGATCAGCTATGAGGCATGCTCGATTGCAGGACACTATAAGCTGGACAATCTTATCCTGATCTATGACTCTAACCGCATTACGATCGAGGGAAGCACAGATCTTTCCATCAGCGAAGATATTCGCAAACGATTCGAAGCGCAAGAGTGGCAGGTGCTGGAGTGTGACGGCCATGATTACGACGATATCGACAGAGCAATCAGCGAGGCCAAAAAAGCAACCAAACCGGCTATCATCATCGCTCATACGATTATTGCCAAAGGTGCCGGACCGCTTGAGGGAGATGCACACTCCCACGGTGCACCGCTTGGTGAAGAGATCATTCGCGAAGCCAAAAAGGCTGCCGGTTTCGATCCGGACAAACATTTCTTTGTGAGTGACGATGTGCTTGAGCGGTTTAGATGTGCGGTAGAGAAGGGTGAGCTCTATGAAAAAGAGTGGTTCCATTCGCTTAACACTTTGCCGCTCAAAGAACAAAACGATGCTCTTGAGGCACTTATGAACCCTGATTTTTCCAAGATTGAGTGGCCCACATTTGAGAAAGCCGAAGCGACACGGAGCACCAACGGCAAGATACTCAACGCTATAGCAAAAGCGGTGCCGAGCTTCCTGGGAGGGAGTGCAGATCTCAGTCCGTCGAATAAAACGGAACTGAAAAATATGGGTGTCTTCCCGAAAGGGCGCAACATCTACTTCGGTATTCGTGAGCACGCGATGGCGGCCATCACCAATGCGATGGCGCTCTATGGCGGGTTGATGCCTTTTAGTGCGACTTTTTTCGTCTTTAGCGACTATCTCAAACCGGCTGCCCGTATCGCTGCACTCAGTGGCATTCAGCACTTCTTCGTCTGGACACATGACAGCATCGGCGTAGGTGAAGACGGACCGACACATCAGCCGATAGAGCATCTTTCCCAGTTTAGGGCGTTGCCGAATTTCTATGTCTGGAGACCGGCTGACGGAAACGAAAATGTGGCGGCATGGCAGGTGGCACTGGAGATGAAAAACGCTCCAAGTGCTTTTGTCTGTTCGAGGCAGAATCTTCCGTTACTTCCAGAAGGAGTGGGCGGGGATATCAAAAAAGGAGCATACCTGCTCGTTGAAGACAGCAATCCTGCCTATACTCTCATAGCAAGCGGCAGCGAAGTGGGGCTTGCACTTGAAGTGAAAAAGTTACTCAACGAGAAAGGAATCGCTGCAAATGTCGTCTCCGTTCCATGTTTTGATCTTTTTATCGAGCAGGATCAGGGCTATATTGAAAATCTAATCAAGCCGGATACCAAAAAGATAGCCATCGAAGCAGCTCGCGGGATGGAGTGGTACCGTTTTGCCGATGAGGTAATCGGAATGGATACATTCGGTGCGAGCGCACCTGCCGGCGAACTATTTAAAAAATTCGGCTTGGATGCCGATACTATCGTCAGTAAAATTATTGACTAAGAGGATATGTGAAAAGCGATAAACTGCACCGATACGAATATGAAATATCCGCTTCTACAGAGATTGAAGAGGTAATTGAAGAGGTAGAAAAAATCAAGCAGAAATACCTGCTGGGCTGTGTGTATGCTTATATGCACAATACGGTGATTGTGCAGTCGCTGACAAAAGAGCTCCAAAAAAGAGTGCCGTTTATGCAGCTTCGGTTTGTCAAATCCGAGCAAAAAAAAGGTGCACGATTAGTTATATACGGATTGGAAAACGAGCCGTATCAGGACGATGTAACGGCAGAGGTGGTTGCTTTACTCGAAGAGAAGAGAGCGGAGCTTTCGAAAAATTTAAAAAGCTGTAAGAAAGATCTCGTAAAAAAATTTTTTAATGATCATCTTACAAATATTCCCAATGTTTTTAAACTGCGTAAGGATTTGCAGGAGTGTGATGATGTCACGCTTATCGATGTGACGATAGACGAATTTAAAAGTATCAACAGTTTTTACGGTTTTCTCGTCGGAGATTACATTCTTGAGAACATTGCACAGTATCTTCTTGAAATTCCCGATGTCGATGTGTACAAAATGCCAGGAGGCGAATTTATTTTACTGCAGTGCAGGCATTACAGTTATTATGATCTTAAAGCGTATCTCGATAAATTGTATGAGAAGATTTCACAACTGAGTGTGACTTATCTGGAACTAGAGATCAATCTGGACTTCACTCTTGCCGCAGCGACGGCCCATTCCCTTGACAATATCCTTGCGAAGCTCTCAATGGCCCTGATGTTCGCTCAAAAGAACAAACTGCCCTATTTTATTTATGAAGACAAGCTGGAGTTCGAGAGTAATTATCGTGAAAATATCGTTATGATGACAAAAGTGCGTAAAGCGATTAAAAACGACAATATCGTCGCTTACTATCAGCCTATAATGGACAACAAAACAGGCAAAGTGGTCAAATACGAAACACTTGCGCGCCTCATCAACGAGGAGGGAGAAGTTCTTTCTCCAGACAAATTTCTGCAGATTTCCAAAAAGACGAAAAGTTATAATGTCGTAACGAAAAAGGTGATAGAAAGTGCATTCGTGATGTTTGCGGAAAATGAATATGAATTCAGTATCAATATCAGTGTTGATGACATCATCAATCAGAATACCTATGATTTTATCATCGATAAATTGCGAAATTCCGAGGTTGCCGATCGTGCCGTTTTCGAGCTGGTGGAGTCGGATGCGATGAGTGAAACGGATCGTGTCCTGGAGTTTGTCAAAGAAGTCAAACGTTACGGTGCAAAGATAGCCATAGACGATTTCGGTAGCGGATATTCGAATTTTTCGATGCTTGTGAATATGAAGGTGGACTATATCAAGATTGATGGCTCTTTGATCGCCAATATCGATAGGAGCTGGAGCTCTTTGCTTGTGGTCCAGAGTATCGTCGATTTTGCGAAGAAGCTCAATGTTCGCGTGATTGCGGAGTATGTCTATTCGAGTACCATCTTCAGCAAGGTTAAAGAGCTTGGTATCGAATATTCACAGGGATTTTACATCGATAAGCCGAGAATCGATATCAAAGAGAGTGTGATTTAGCATTTTTTTAAAAAAAATCTGATATAATTCGCCCCTCAATCATCCGCCCCCATACGGATGTAAAAAATATATTGCTATTCGCACGCAAACGAGTAGCTTACAAAGGTATGCGAAATGAAAAAAGGAATCCATCCTGAACTCCATGACTGCACTGTGACATGTGCCTGCGGAAACAGCTTCGTTACAAAAAGTACGAAACCATCGTTGAGAATCGATATCTGCAATGAATGCCATCCGTTCTTTACGGGTAGTGAGAGAATGGTCGATACGGCAGGTCGAATCGACAAGTTCAAAAAACGTTATAACATTCAAGACTAAGAAAGCCCTCTCCATGCTGCAGCTCGTTCCTACACCCATTGGGAACGTCGCAGATATAACCTTACGCGCTTCAAGCGCCTTGAGTGAGGCGGATGTTTTTTTGTGTGAAGATACACGCGTCACTAAACAGCTCCTGCATATCCTCAAAGAAAGATACAATCTCCAAAGAAAAGAGAATCAACGTTTCATTGCCCTGCATTCTCATAACGAAGATGCCTTTTTCAAAGAGATAACTCCAGATTTTTTCGATCAGCACGTAGTGTATGTCAGTGATGCCGGGATGCCCGGGATCAGTGATCCGGGAATGAAACTCGTAGCGTATGCGCAAATGCATGGTATTGAGTACGATGTACTGCCTGGAGCCAATGCGGTTCTCACCGCTTTTGCCGCGAGTGGATTCGATGCCGTTCGGTTTCTCTTTTTCGGTTTTTTGCCGCATAAAGGTAAAGAGCGTTCTATGGAGCTCGATGCCGCCCTTTACAGCGGCTATGTGACGATACTTTATGAGTCTCCTTATAGAGTGCGGAAGCTTCTTGAAGAGATTGCAGAAAAAGAGCCCGGTCGCAGGTTGTTTGTTGCAAAAGAGCTGACGAAAAGATATCAACGCTATTATTGTGGTAATGCTGCAGAAATTCTTGCGAAAATCGGTCAAAATATCAAAGGTGAATGGGTTGTCGTCGTAGAGAAGAGCGGTGCGGAAAAAGCAGCAGGTGCACTTTCAAAAGAGGAGATAAGGGCACTCGATCTGCCTAAGAAACAAAAAGCGAAGCTCATTGCCAAAATAACAGGAAAAAGTGTTAAAGAGTGTTATAACGAAATGCTCAGGGAGTAACAGAAGAGCGTTGCGAGTCTTTTTGTGGCATAACGTTTTCTACTTTTGTTCAGAAATATGATAGATAATAAGCTTAATTAATAAACCTTAAACTTTTTCAGGTAAAATACTTCTATGTTACTCTATGCTAAACAGCCGATTTATTATTTATTGGAGCGTCATCCCGAACGTATACGTACACTCTATCTTGCCAAAGAGATAGACAAAAAAGAGTATGCAAGACTCAAAAAGATGGACATACATCTAAAGCGTATTCCGAACGAAGCTGCCGTCAAAATGGCACACGGGGCGTCGCATCAGGGATTTTTGGCAGAAGTTGACGATATTGTTCTTAGTGACTATCGGGAGTTTTTGGAGTTGGATTTTGTGCTTGTTCTTGCAGGACTTACCGATATAGGTAATATCGGTTCTCTCGTGCGGAGCGGCTATGCACTGGGGGTAGATGCCGTTGTCGCGACAAATGTAGCAAAACTGCCGCTTGAAGGGATAGCACGTGTGAGTACGGGAGCTCTTTTTGACATGCCTTTTGCCGTTACGAAGAATATATACGATCTGCTGAATGATCTAAAAACTTCCGGTTTCACGATATTTGGCGCAGATATGGGAGGTGAAGACATACGCCGTATTCACCCGTTAAAAAAGCGTGCACTTGTTCTTGGAAGTGAGGGAGAAGGTCTCCCCAAACGCGTTCGAGAGAAACTCGATAAAGTTGTTGGCATCGAGATGAAGCATGCGTTCGATTCGCTCAATGTCGCGGTCGCCGGTGCTATCTTAATAGACAGGATGAGAGATGAGTGAAGGTTTGGAAAAACTGCGTTCAATAGGGGCTCAAAAGATTCATGAACAGACACACATAGCACGTAAATATGTGGAGAATCTGCTGCATGAAAGTTTTGAAGGAATGCAGAAGGTACAGTTGTTTGGATTCATTTCGATATTGGAGAGAGAGTATGATGTCGATCTGACACCTCTTAAAGAGCACGCTGTAGAATATTTTGAGCTTGAAGAGGAAAACTTTCCCAAAGAGGAGATATCATACAAAAAGGAACTGCTTACAAGTTCGAAAGCCGACAGAAAGAGGCTTTATCTTATTGTGGCTCTTGTTCTGGTGGGTGGAGTTGCATCTTTGCTTTACCTTTCGGGTACGAGTGAAGAAAACAGGACTCTTTCTCAAAACAGGAATGGGCAGACGGTTTCCAAGTCAGTGATGATGCAAACAATACAGAGTGTGGAAACCAACGAAACCAACGAGACTCTCTCCTTGCAAAACGAGACGCAGACCGTGCAAAAACCAAAAGTGGAGAAACACCACTCGTTTGTTATCATTCCGCGAACGAAAGTGTGGCTTGGTATTGTCGATCTCGATACCGGTAAAAAAAGACAGACGATTACTGCCGATTCGCTTGAACTCAATGCAAGCAAAAACTATTTGCTTACCTTTGGGCATGGATATATCGACATGGAAGTAGATGGAAACAAAACATCTTTTAAAGAGCCGAAAAATATCAAGTTTTTGTATAAAGATGGCCGTTTAGAAAGGATTGATAACGCAGAGTTTCGACACTATAACAAAGGCAGACTATGGTAAGAGCAGTGCTGCTTGTCGGTGTGCTCTTTATTTTTGCATTTGCACACTCCTCTTCGTCTGAGGAGCTTGTTCTTAAAAAGATTGAAAAGATCATTGGGAGCGAGAAATTTACACAAAACAGAGCGTTTGTCGGGATTGTCTTTTCGCCTGCAGAGAAATTTATGCACAAGGATAGGGTAGATGCCGTCAAAGTTGTCGAAACGCTCAAAGAGAACGGTTTGCTTGATCTCTTTTTTAACAAGCCGACTCGTATTGTACTTGAATTCAAGACAAACGGTGCTCCTCTCTTTTTTGTAAAAATCGTGAGTGACACGCTGCGAAACATCGGGTATTATCGATTCGTCACCGATGCTTCGAAATACAACAGCAGTGAGTTCAGCTGGAGTGTCGACATAGTTTCGGAGTATGCGGCCGATCCGATGATCCTTCAAAACGAGCTGCAAAAACGCGGCTGCAGGATTATCGACATTCAAAGAGAGACACCGAAAAAATGGATATACACGATCGATATGCATGATGCGCATTTGCCTGTTCAAGAACTGCAAAGTGGATATGTAACAAAGCTGCGCCGTTCCCTTTTTCCTTACTGGTTGGGCGTTTCGAAGATTCGCCGTTTAAGAGTTGTCAGTCATGGTCGAAATCACTGGTATCCCGATATCTCTTTTTATGACTCTCAGCTACATCTTGTCAAGGTTGTAGAACGTGACAAGCGCAGTTACGATGTTACATTCGCGATACCGAAAAATGCCAGATATATTAAAATAGCCGATATCTACACGATGAAAAATATCAAAGATTCGCTTGAACTGCATCCGTTTGGTGCGAGGTAGTCAGTAGTTTATAAACCTTTTTTGGATAAAATTGCGCAACTTTGAAGGTATAGGACAGCAAATGTTTGACGAGATAGTATTTGACAGGATGGAGAGGCTGCCTAAGTATGTTTTTGCCGAGATCAACGACATCAAGATGCAGCGTCGCCGAGAGGGACATGACGTCATTGATTTTTCGATGGGAAACCCCGATGGCGATACCCCCGAACATATAAGAGCAAAACTTGTAGAGTCGGCACAAAAAACGAAAACGCACGGCTACTCCAGTTCCAAAGGAATCCCGAAGCTTCGTCAGGCCATAGCCGACTGGTATAAGCGGCGTTACGATGTCGATCTCGATCCCGAGACCGAGTGTGTCGCGACAATGGGAAGCAAAGAGGGATACAGCCACCTGGCTTATGCTATTACCAATCCGGGTGATGTTGCTGTCGTTCCCGATCCTACCTATCCTATTCACAGTTACGCTTTCATTCTCGCAGGAGGTAATGTCGTCAAGTTCGGTTTGGAATACGACGAGGAGTACAGGCTTGATGAAGATAAATTTTTCGAAAGTCTTGAGCGTGTTTTTAAAGAGAATTCTCCGCGTCCTAAATATGTTCTTGTCAATTTTCCGCATAATCCGACAACCGTCACGGTCGAGCCTGAATTTTATGAGCGTTTGGTAGCGATGGCAAAAAAAGAGCGATTTTACATAATCTCCGATATCGCTTATGGAGACATTACGTTTGAAGGGTACAAAACACCCTCTATTTTGGGTGTAGAGGGAGCTAAAGATGTGGCTGTCGAGTCTTTCACCCTGTCAAAAAGTTACAATATGGCGGGATGGCGTGTCGGCTTTTTTGTCGGAAACAAAAAGCTTATAGGTGCTTTGCAAAAGATTAAATCCTGGCTGGACTATGGAATGTTTACCCCAATACAGGTGGCAGCGACCGTCGCACTCAATGGCGATCAAACCTGTGTACGCAATATTACGAACAAGTATTATCATAGAGAACAGGTACTCATTGAAGCCTTCGGCAGAGCAGGATGGCCTATCCATAAAAACAGAGCGACAATGTTCGTTTGGGCGAAGATACCCGAGTGTGTGGCGCATCTTGGAAGCCTTGAGTTTTCCAAACGTCTGCTTATCGAAGCGGATGTAGCGGTGGCACCGGGGATCGGGTTTGGTGAGTATGGTGAAGGGTATGTGCGTATAGCGTTAATAGAGAACGACAAGCGTATTCGCCAGGCGGCGAAAAATATCAGAAATTTTTTAAAACAGTTTGAGTGTGGGCAGAAGCATGATTAAAGTGGGAATTATCGGGGTAGGAACAGTTGGCGAGAGTGTCGCGCGTATACTGGAGGAGAATCAAGACGTCATTTCTGCGCGTGCGGGAGCCGCAATAGAGGTGAAGAAAGGGATTGTACGCACTCTTGAAAAAAAACGAGATGTCGACATACCTCTTAGCACCGATGTCAATGAGGTCTTGGAAGACCCTGAGATCGACATCGTCGTCGAGCTCATGGGTGGAGTCGAAGAGCCTTATAAAGTCGTTACAAAAGCGCTTCGTAACAAAAAAGCGGTCGTGACGGCAAATAAAGCGTTGTTGGCTTACCACCGCTACGAGCTAGCAGAGCTTGCCAAAGACATCGCCTTTGAGTATGAGGCAAGTGTCGCCGGAGGGATTCCTATCATTACCGCATTGCGAGACGGACTCTCTGCCAACCATATCGAGTCAATGATGGGGATTATGAACGGGACATGCAACTATATGCTGACCAAGATGCGGGATGAGGGTGTTGCATACGATGCAATCCTCAAAGAGGCACAGAATCTCGGCTATGCCGAGGCAGACCCAACTTTCGATGTAGGCGGATATGATGCCGCACATAAACTCCTTATACTTGCGTCGATCGCTTACGGCATCGATGCCAAACCCGAGGATATTTTGATAGAGGGGATCGAGCGTATCACGCAGGATGATATAGCCTTTGCCAAGGAGTTCGGCTATGAGATCAAGCTGCTGGGAATTGCTAAAAAAGAGGGCAGTGAGGTGGAGCTGCGTGTGCATGCCGCGTTAGTCAAAAAAGAGGAGATGATCGCCAAGATAGACGGCGTGATGAACGGCATCAGCGTTGTGGGTGACAAAGTCGGAGAGACACTCTACTATGGCCCCGGAGCCGGCGGTGACGCGACGGCAAGTGCGGTAGTAGCGAACATTATCGATATAGCAAGAAGCGGCAAAAGTACGCCGATGCTTGGCTTTGACCGTCCTATGGAGGGGAAACTCACACTTAAAGATGCCGATGAGATATCATCCAAGTATTATCTGCGTATTAACGTCAACGACAAAGCGGGCGTGTTGGCTAAACTGACAAAAATTTTCGAAGCCAATTCTATATCCATAGAGACGATGCTGCAGCGTCCAGGTGAGAGTGCGAGTGCGAACCTTCTTATCTCCACGCACTGTGCCAAAGAGCGTGATATCCAGAAGATGATCGGCGAGATAGAAGTCCTTGATTTCGTCAACAAAAAACCGGTAATGATCCGCATCGTCTAACCGGTTTTTTTCTACTGCTCCTCCTTTTTTAAGATAAAATGTCATTGTTTTGTTGTGAAAGAAAAATGACTCTGATTTAAGTCAAAAGAGTATAATATAGCACAATCTCAATCTGGATAATATGATGAAAAATATAGCTACGATAGACAGTGTGTGTACCTACTGTGGGGTTGGATGCGATATAGCGGCCAATGTCGATACCGATAAAAACAAGATAGTCAAAATTTTTGCCCATAAAGACGGAGTTGTGAGTGAAGGTAATCTCTGTATCAAGGGAAAGTATGGATACGATTTCGTCACATCTCCAAACCGCCTGCGCACTCCAAGGATAAAAAAGGGTTTTTTGGAGAAAAATCCAGATATCTATGCTGCGGTCAAAGAGAAACTAAACGAGTATGATGAAGAGTGGTATGAGACGGATCTCGATACTGCCACAACCGCTGCAGCTATGAAACTAAAATCTGTCCAAGAAAAATATGGAAAGAAATCTATCTGCTCCATTGGAGGGGCAAGAACGAGTTGCGAGAGTGCCTATCTATGGCAGAAGTTCACCCGTCATACTTTGGAAAGCCCGCATGTGGACAACTGTGCAAGGGTCTGTCACTCACCGAGTCTCAAAGGGATGCGTGCAACCATAGGAGAAGGTGCGGCGACCAATCCTTACAATGACATCTATGATTGCGAGTTTATGATCGTCATAGGATCGAACACGACCGAAGCACATCCAATCATAGCCAACCGTATAGTACACCAGGCGCAAAAACATGACAATCTTGCCGTTTTCGATGTTCGCGAGATCAAGCTCCACCGCTTTGCGAAATACAAAGCGATCATCCCGTATGAAGCCAATCTTTTGGTGCTGAACATGATGGCGTATGTCATCATCACCGAAGAACTTTACGATGAAAACTTCATAGCCGATCGAACGGTCGGGTTTGCCGAGTTTAAAGAGAAGATTTTGAGTGATCCTTATGCCAATCCGGACTACTTTGCAGAGGTGGAGGGGTATGAGTATCTGCCTAAGATGATCCGCAAAATCGCACGCGAGTATGCGCTGAAGAAGTCGATGATATTTTGGGGACTTGGAATCACCGAGCATATAGACGGCAGTTATGCCGTTATGGCGATTACACATCTGGCACTGATGACAGGCAACATAGGAAAAGAGGGTGCGGGATTGATGCCGCTTCGTGGGCAGAATAACGTCCAGGGTGCATGCGATATGGGATGTCTGCCATATTATGATCCGGACTATCAGCAGCCAAAAGAAATTGGGCTGATGACGCCGCAACTGGTCGATGCGATGCTCGAAGACAAGATCAAAGCCATACTTAACATGGGTGAAGATCTTACCCATATCCATCCAAACCTCAACAAGGTCGACAAAGCACTTGAGCATATAGAGTTCATTATGGTGCAAGAGCTCTTTATGACCGATATAGCAAAAAGAGCCGATATTGTCATAGGGGTCAAGAGTGCCTATGAGAAAACGGGTGTCTATGTTAATGCGATGCGTAGAATGCACCTCTCCCAGCCGCTTGTTCACTCCGACTTGCCTGATGATTGGGAGGTTATTCAAATGATGGATAACAAGATGGGGGGTGAGTATGACTATAAAGACTCCGGTGAGATTTGGGATGAAGTAAGAGAGGTCGCTCACAGACGCTTTAGTGGGGCAAGTTATCTGCGACTCAAACGACATAGAAAAAGAGGGCTGCAGTGGCCGGTGTATGATGAGGACACTCCAAGATTGCATCAGCTTGACTTTCGAACGAAAGACGGGCTTGGACGCTTTGTTTACCATCAATATAAGTTGCGGGGGATGGTCGAAGAGCTTAAAAATGGAGTACTTGAGGGTTATCATCTTACAACGGGACGAACGCTTGCGCACTATAACAACGCCGCTCAAACTAAACAAACAGCTTCGCTTACCAATCGTTACCCTGAAGATATTGTACTGGTGAGTGAAGAGGATGAAACGGATTTTCCGAGTACACATGTGGTTTTGCAAAGTGAATATGGTCAAACCAAACCGTTGAGAGTGAAGTTTACCCACAAAATAAAGCCGAAAACGCTTTTTACGACATTTCATTATGCCTCTTCCGGCATCAATCGTCTTTTTGGTGACAAGAGTGATGAGCTGATCCTTACGGCAGCTTTCAAGTCGATCAAGGTCGAGGTTATTCCCATAGATGAGTAGAGCAAAGGGCGATAAAGCCGAAACGAAAGCAGTCGCTTTTTTGCAAAAAGAGGGCTATATCATCATAGAGACCAACTTTTACAGCCGCTTTGGAGAGATCGATATTATCACCACGAAAGAGGGGACTTTGCACTTTATCGAGGTAAAGTCGGGTTTGGACTACGAGAGTGCCATCTACAACATCACTCCATCCAAACTTCAAAAGATATTCAAAACCGCGCAGGTCTATCTCAAAAAGAACGCTTTGGATGTCGAGTACACTTTCGATGCCGTTATTGTCACTCCAGATGGAGCGGAACTCATAGAGGATATAACACTTTAAACCGGATTTAATCTCGGTTTAGACTCGCTTCATCGATCATCAGAAAAAAGCCATTCACTCCTTTGATGCCGGCATCGTCATAGTAAATCGTTCCATCAGGTTTTAAAAAGTAGTGTCTTGGCACACCGAATTTTTCGAAATAGGATGGCACTGTGTGCTTGTCTCGGTTGAGAAAGACTTTGATGTATTTTTTGAGTGTTTGTTGTACTTTTTTGTTTGAGAGTACCTCGTTTTTGTAGCGAATACAGAAGTTACAGTGCTCGGCACCTATAAAGACATAGATATCCTTATGCTCTTTCTGCGCTCTTTTTTTGGCTTCATCGATACTGTGCAGCCATGGCAGATTGACACCAAAAAGCTGTGTTACTAAAAGAAGTAGAAGGATTTTTTTTAACATAGGGAAAAGTTTACAACAAAGAGGATTAAACTCTTTTGATATAATCATTGCAATAGAATGAGGAGCAGAAGATGGAAGCAAAGATACTTTTTGGAAGCGAGGAAGAGAGCAGAGCAGTTGTGAGTGAGCGACTTTCGCCGTATGACGGCAGAGTTGTATCGACTGCGCCCGTTTGTTATGCGGAAGATGCAAAAAAAGCTCTGAGTATAGCCAAATCGGCGGCGAAAAAAGCAAAAAAAAGCACGCTATCACAGCGATGCGAATGGATCCTCGATGTCGCAAAGAGGCTTAAAGAGCAAAAAGAGGATATCGCGTGCACGATTACAGACGAAGTGGGAAAACCCATCGTCTTTGCGCGCGTAGAGGTGGATCGCTGCATCGAGACACTGACTCTTAGTGCCGAGGCGGCACGAAATATGTATGGTGAGACGATAAGCACAGATGCCACGCCAAGCGGAAAAAAGACAAATGCATTTTTCATTCGTGAGCCGGTAGGGGTTGTCGTGGCGATCACTCCTTTTAATTTCCCGCTCAATCTTGTTGCGCATAAGCTCGCTCCTGCACTTGTTGCAGGCAATGCCGTCGTGCTCAAACCGACCCCTGAAGCACCACTGACTGCTTACAAGTTTGCCAAGCTTTTTGTAGAGAGTGAATACGCCGTGAGAGATGCACTCAGTGTCGTGTATGGCGATGCGGAAGTGGGTTCTGCACTTGTTTCAAGTGATATCCCGCGTGTTGTCAGCTTCACGGGAAGTGTGCCTGTTGGTAAGATCATTACCAAAAATGCCGGCATCAAAAAGGTGAGCTTGGAGCTGGGTGGCAATGCTGCGACCTTTATCGATGTGAATGCCGATCTGGATCTGGCAGCTGCGCGCTGTGCTTTTGGAGCGTTTATCAACTCCGGCCAGGTCTGCATATCGCTGCAACGCATCTATGTACACGAAGATGTTTACGAGGAGTTTGCACAAAAGCTTGCAGAGGAAACGAAAAAGCTCAAGGTAGGTTCACCCTATGATGATGATACTTTTATAGGGCCGCTTATCAATGAAGATGCAGCCACACGAGCGATGAACTGGGTGCAAAGTGCCATTAAAGAGGGAGCACGTGCAATGATGGAGCCACACAAAGAGGGGCGCATCTTTTATCCTGTGGTAATGGCGGATGTAACGGATGATATGGCGATCGTGTGTGAGGAGGTCTTCGCACCTATAGTTTCACTTGTCAAAGTCGACAGTTTCGATGCAGCGATAGAGAAAATGAACGACTCTCCTTATGGATTGCAGTTCTCCATCTTTACCGATTCACTTGCAAATACCCAAAAAGCGATTGAGGAGTTTGAAGCGGGCGGAGTGGTTGTCAATGATATCCCGACACTTCGCTTTGACATTCAGCCATACGGCGGTGTGAAGCTAAGCGGTGTGGGAAGAGAGGGACCGAAGTTCGCACTCGAAGAGTTCACTGAAATCAAAAGTGTCGTACTCTGTTAGTGCGCATAGACTTTGATAAAATGCGCCGTGTTTCGAAAATATCCCGGATAATCGAAAGTCACTCGAAAAGGAGCCACCTCTCCGGGGCCGAGATTTCGTGCGACGACAAACTCCTTTTCGATGGTTTGGGGTTTGTTGAGTTTACCGAGCCCTCCGTTGAACATGTCGAAGAACCCGCTTGGTTTATAGTAGTTAGGGCCTTTGACACGGCCGGTTGCATGCCCTCCGTTGACGAGCTTGATGGAAAGATAAACTTTCTTTACCGGAAATTTTCCAACGTTTTTGACAAGACCGAAATAGGAAATCTTCTCCTGTGAGAGGTAACGCCGGTCATCCACTTTGACAAGTTTGACTTTTTTTGTATATTTTTCGGCTGCGGCAATCCCTATGGTGACGATAAGAGAAGAGATAAGTACCGTAGAGAGAATCATCGGCATGACAAGCTTTTTACGTTCCTGTCTCAACGCTGCAACAATCCCCAGTATGATGAGCAATACACCAATCGCTACTATGAGATAGTGGATAACCGTAAAGCTCATTTACACACTCCTTTGACCGAGACGTTGATATCCTTTTTGTAAGAAAAGGGCCCGATAAGAAACTTGAAATCAACATCGGCACCTTTTGGGATATTCTTAATGGTAAGAGTGCCGTGCTTGAGAGGTTTGAGTCGAAAGAGCAGGTCTTTGTACCTGTTATGGGTCTCTTTGTATATGGTGGCGGTAAGGTGACAGCTTTTGAAGTCGAATTTCGATTCGTTTTTGAGCTTGCCCTCTATAACGACCGCCTGTACAAAATGAAGCTTCTTCGCTTTGGTAACGGTGACGCTGTTTTTGAAAAGATAATTGTGGAAAAAATCAAAACCGAAAGTCAGACCGACAGAAAGATCGAGTATGGCAAGAAGCAGCACAAAGAGTGCAAGTGTTGTCTTTTTGCGAAGCAACAGCGTAAGAAGGATTAACAAAATAAAAAGGAGAAAAACCACGCCGAAATAGATAAAATCATATAGACTCAGTGTATGCAAGAAAGCAAGCAGCTTCTCCTTCATATGTCAATCTTTTCTGCTGTTTTTCTCTTCTATGCCGCTCATACCAAAACGGCGCGCAAGTTCTTGTTTGATGCGATCGGGCGAAATGTTTTTGCTTGCGAGTGCAACAAGCATATGGTAGGTCAGATCGGCCGCTTCATAGATCATCTCTCCCTCGTCGTCGTCTTTGTAGGCGAAGGTGAATTCGCCCGCCTCTTCGATGACTTTTTTGAGGATCGTGTTTTCACCTTTGCTGAAGAGTTTGGCTGTCCAGGATGAAGAAGGATCGGTGTTTTTACGCTCCTGGATCGTGTGGTAGAGGGTATCGATAACGCCGTAAGCCGCAGTTGTATCGACTTCGATCTCGCTTGCGCTTTCGCCGCTTTCAAGTTTGGTGAAGAAACAGCTTTTACGACCCGTATGACATGCAACTCCATGCTGCTTCACTTTGATAAGGAGTGTGTCGTTGTCACAGTCGAGCAAAAACTCCTCGATCTCCTGAATGTGTCCGCTGCTCTCTCCCTTTTTCCAGATGCGCTGTTTGCTACGGGAGAAGTAGTGTGCGGTTTTTGTCTCAAGGGAGAGGCGGAGTGCCTCTTTATTCATGTAGGCCATCATCAGCACTTCGTTGGTGATTGTATCCTGGACAATGACCGGCAGGAGGTCTTGCTTCTGCCAGTCTATACGATTGATGATCTCTTCTGTTCTATTCATTTTATCGTATACTGCTTTGTTTTTTGGTCTCTTTCATATCGACCCAGATGTTTGGCGTGCTGCCTCCCGGTGTGAGGAAGATTTTGGCATCCTTGTTTGTCTTGAGCGCTTTGTTGAATTCGCTTTGGACTTTGATCTGCTCAAGCTGGAGCAGCGGCTTTGTGAGCGACTTGGCGATCTCGATGTTGGCTTTTGCTCTCGCTTTTGCTTCGATCGTCATAGCATCCGCTTTCCCTTGTGCTTCGATCCGTGCTTTGTCGGCGATACCTTTGGCTTCGGCTGCCTTGCGCAGAGCTTCCTGACGTGCTCGTGCAACTTCCTGTTCCGCTTTTTGCACCTCTTGTTTGGCAAGCTGGACACGCTCGATCTGCTCTTTTACTTTAGGCGGCAGACCGATGTCGCGAAGTTGTACAGACTGGAGGATAACGGGTTGGTTTTTGAGTTTTTTAATGTTTTCTTCTATTCCCTCCTCGATTTCCGCTGCTATTGTGTTTCTTAGCTGCGGCAGCTTCTCCGCGTCGTACTTTCCTATCACGTTACGCACGACATCCCGCACGACGGGGTTGATGATCTTTTCTTCCCAGCTAAATCCCCAGTTGGAGATGGTTTGTGCGGCGTACTCCGCATTGAGTCGGTACTGGACGGTGAGCTCTATATTGACAGGCAGCCCCGTTTTGTCAAGGACGGTGATGGGCGGTTTGTAGGTGATGCCCTCTCGCTCTATCGCATTGCCCGATTCAAGACGGGAGTTGTAGTTGATGATGCGTACACGTGTATCGACTTTGTAAACCTTTTGGATAAGAGGGATGATAAAGTGAAGTCCCGGTAGAAGGGCTTGATCGGAGTACTTTCCGTTAGTAGAGAGGATACCCCGCTCACCCTCTTCGATGATCACAAAAGGCTTGGCTATAAAAAGCAAAATGACAAGCCCTATAATGACATAGAGTGCTCCCGCTTTTGCTCCACCGAAGTTGAAGTTCATATTGGGCATGTTGGGTGTGCCTCCGCTACCTCCGCCACCTCCGAAGTTGTTCTGTGACTTCTTCTTGTTGAAGTAGTCGTTCATGTCTGCTGCCATTTTTATATCTGCCATTTTTTCCCTTTTAGTTGACGTATGTCAGGTAGTGCTCATACTCTTTGGCGCGCCCAAATACCGCGTCGAAATACTTGCTTTGTATTTTTTCCGTGATCGGTCCGCGCTCGCCTGCACCGATGTCACGTGCGTCCACGTTGGCTATAGGGGTAATCTCCGCTGCCGTTCCCGTGAGGAAGGCTTCGTCGGCAACGTAGATCTCTTCGCGTGTAATGCGTCTGCGAGTGACTTTGTAGCCCATGTCCTCTGCGATTTCGATCGCCATCTTTTGGGTGATGGAAGCTAAAGAGTTGTCGTTTGGCGGTGTGATGATTTCGCCGTCTTTGATCATGAAGAAACACGCACCGCTTGCCTCGGCGACATACCCTTGATCGTCAAGAAGAAGCGCTTCGTCGTAGCCGCACTCGATCGCTTCATATTTCGCCATCTGGCTGTTGAGGTAGTTCGCCGTGGCTTTGGCTTTGCCCATTGTCGAAGTGTTTGCAGGTCTGGTCATAGAAGCGATCTTGAGTCGGATCCCTTTTTTCAGACCCTCTTCACCGAGATAAGCACCCCACTCCCACGCTGCGATCGCCGTCTCGACGGGGGCATTTTTGTGGTAGAGCCCCATAACGCCATATCCAAGGAAAGCAAAAGGTCTGATGTAGACATTGTCGCCGTTAAATTCGTTCTTTTTGATCAGTTCGATCTGAACCTGATTCAGTTCCTCGACACTGTAAGGGATGTTGATAAGCGTCATCTTAGCAGACTCAAGCAGTCGTTTTGTGTGGTCGTTCAGTCGAAAGATCGCATACCCTTTCTCGGTTTTGTACGCTTTCGTTCCTTCGATCACACCGTTGCCGTAATGGATGGTGTGTGTAAGAACATGAACCTTCGCATCGTCCCAATTGACAAATTCGCCGTTGAACCAAATATATTTTGCAGCATTCATTGAAAAATATCTCCATAAAAAAATTGAAGATATTTTATCTAAAATGTGATTAAAAAATTATTGACTTATCTCACAAAGCAGCATTTAATGAATTATTCATCGCACAAACTCGTTGTATTGATGTCTTGTATTACGGTTCCACTCTCAAATTGACCATTGTTCTCAGTCTGTATCGTATAGTCTGTATTTAAGTTTGTTGGAGTGATTTGTATATGAGTCCATTCGTTTGTTGTATCTTTCATATTGTTTCTATCTTCCTGTGTCGGATCACCTATGTTTGTATTGATACCGCAATATTGCAGGTCACTTGTAAATTTTGTAACATAGCTTGAGATCCATCCTCCGGCTCCATCATTGGATAGGAAGACGATGTTTCTATTTGAGTCTATGAACAAGCCGTCTTTCCATCCGCTTGATGAGCTTCCTGTTTTTACAACGGTACCGTTTTGATCGATTTTATAAAAAGAATAGTGGGCAGAGTCCAAATAGAGTGCCTCCCCGTCTGTATCGAAATCTCTAAAGTACGTATATGGAGATAGTGAGTAAAGTTGTTTCACAAAAACAAGAGATTTATCGATAGGATCGATTTTCATAACACCACCGGCTGCAATACTCGTTCCATAAACACCTAGTGCATAAGGAAGGTAAAGTTTGTCGTTTAACACTACCAAGCCGTTTTCTGCACCGGTTTCGGCAGATTGGTCATTTAAGATATATGCGTGTGCACTGTTTGAAGTGCCATCTGTCTTATCGATCTCTTGAAGTAGAATTCCTCTCCCTTTCTCTTTTTCGGTCACTGAACCGGTTAGATAAATCTCGTCGTTATCGACTTTTATCGCCGCATAGGATTCCTCGCTTTCATTTTCTCCAAGACCAAAGTGTCTGGCCATCAGAATATCACCTGTTTGAATATCGATATGCAATAGAACTTCCCTATCTCCATTGGCAAGAATCCAGATAGTGCCGTCACTATCTGTTTGTAGATCTTTTACATGCATATTTGTCGATTCGTCGTTGTTCTTTTCCAAATAGTATCCTTTGCTCCATTTATATGCTCCATCCTCATCTAAAAGTGTCACAAAAATACCGTTTTTTCCATATTGGCCGTTTAGATTTGCATTTCCTACCAACACAATGTCTTTTTGTTGCTTACCATCCTTCCTATACGATACGGCTCGACCTTTGAGAAAAGTCTCTTCTAAATCGCCATAGATAGTTCCGTTTGGAACAAAGCGTACATAATTGGCTGTTTTAACTGTGCCATCTGCGGATATAATCATGTATAATGCATCATCGGCACGATGATTCGTATTGTCAAGATCAGCAGTTACTTTACCAAAAAGAAGATAGTCATGTGCAGGGTTTGGCATCTCTATACCATCAGTAAAATAAACGTTTCTCGCAAAAGGATTTTCTCCGTCTTTTACAATTCTTTCAAACTTGAGCTTGAACGGCTTTGAAGGTGTTTGAAGGTGCTGCTCTTCATTCTTTTTATCCGATCCTGTAGAAAAATTACAACCACTCAACAAAAATGTCGAAACAATCATTAGGAACCATTTATTCATTCGTTTCATAGCGAAACTCCTTGGAAATGTATTGAGAACTTATTCCGTCCTAATAACCATTATACTCTGAAATACTATAAAAAAACATAAAGCAATATATTTTATTCGAATGGGATTTTCATTTTATTAAATGATAATAACTTGAAGTGCTGGAGTAGTGAGATTATTGTGCAGGAGGTTTGCTGAAGATAGAGAGTCAATCTTTATGACTCTCCTTCTTCCATCATTTTGAAGAGGTTTTTGTCGCCTTTTCTTTGAAAGATTTGAGTTTGTTGAGCAGATCTTCGAAGAGTTTTTCGGCTTTGTTTTTGCCTTTGATCTCTTTTTCAACTTTATTGATCGCTCTTTCGAGTGTTTTGTAGGTAACGTCACTTTGGCTCGTGTAACCAAGAAGTTCCGCTTTTTTCAACTCCTCTTTTGCGAGTTCGAGATGTTTAAGGGCCTGTTTTTTGTCTTTTTTGGCAATTTTTTGCGCATCATGGATAAGTGCTTCGGCAGTTACAAGTGGGATTGGGATGACCACTTTTGTCGTAACGAGAGTGTTGAGTGCCATTTCAAGTACATCTTTTGCTTCCTTCATCTTGTTTTCATGAAGATAGGACGCTGCAAGTTTGAGCGCTTTTGGATAGGAAGCAAGCGGCAGGTTGACTGTCGTTATGTCGATTTCACTTTGGAATGTGTTGAGAAGTTCTCTTGCTTCTTGTACTTTGTGATCCCGTAACAGTTTCATCACCTCTTTCAGTCCGCTTTTGATAGTAGAACTGTCAGCTGTAAACTCCGTTGCGGTAATGGAAGCATCTATGGGCAGCATCAGCGGCGCATCTTTCTTTGCGAGAATCACCTCCAGTTTGCCTATGGCTTTTTCTATATCTTTAATAGCCGTTTTTTTGTTTTTGTGTGCGATATCTATGAGCACTTGCTGTGTCAGCATAACGGCATCTACGGCCTCTTTGACGATATGTGACTGAGAATTAGACTTCGCGTCGTGTTTGGCTACTTTGATAGCGTCTTTGGAAATTGTTTTTGAATTTGCTGCATATGCGGTGCTAAAAAGCAGCGAAGCCGCTAAAATTGAACCTAAGATTTTCTTTTGCATTGTTTCTCCTTTTGTTTTTGTTTTGGATTTCGAAAACCTGATTGTATTGTAAAAGAGAAAATTAAAGGAGTCTGCCACCAAAGTGGCATAATAGGAGAATATATCAAACTGCGACATCGCGCTGCTTAATTTAGATGAATATCATAATAAATTTTTCCTTAAACAGATAACTAATTACAAAAATATCACATTTAATTCAAAAAAATTTCAGTTTCCAATAGAAACATTTTTTCAAATTGATTATTTTTTAGTCATTTTTTTACTGAAAGTTATGGAGAATTGAG
>JALUFE010000082.1 GCA_027052175.1 Helicobacteraceae bacterium
GCCTGTACCCGGCATGCCGCTTGCACCCTCACGGGTGTTTGGGCATCCACCCTGCGCCATAAATCCCGGGATGACACGGTGAAACTTCAGACCGTTGTAGAAACCGCTATTTGCCAAGTGTGCGAAGTTCGCCACGGTGTTAGGCACCTCTTCAGGGTAGAGTTTCACCCAGATCGCACCTTTGTTGGTGTTGATCTTCGCCCATTGATATTTGTTCACTTCACTTAAATCGTACTCTTTTAGTTTTCTTCCAAACATTTCTATACCTCTTTTTTGCTTTTAATTTTTGAAATTATAGTATGATTTCATTAATCTGAATTAAGGTTTTAAGATTGGAATTTTGGAATCATATTTACGAGCATTTCAATCCCGTCGCGTTTCACATCTTCGGCATAGGTGTGCACTGGTATGGGATCATGTATGTCCTTGCCCTTGTAACGGCGCTGGCAGTTGGCAAATACTTCCTCAAAAAGGACAACTATGGCTTTACCTCCGAGCAGCTCGATTGCTTCTTTATCTACATCGAGATCGGGGTGATTCTTGGAGCGAGGCTTGGGTATATCCTCTTTTACGATCCGCATACCTCCTACTATCTTACCCATCCGTGGCAGATATTTAACCCTTACAATCAAGAGGGGCAGTTTATCGGCATACGCGGGATGAGCTATCATGGTGCGATCATCGGATTTTTGATCGGTGCTTGGCTCTTTTGTAAGCGCAACAATGTCTCTTTTGGAAAGATCATGGACCTTGTGGCGATTTCCGTGCCGCTTGGTTATGTCTTCGGGCGTATCGGCAATTTTCTCAACCAGGAGCTTGTCGGTCGTGCTACGGATGTGCCGTGGGGCATTTATGTCGATGGAGTGCTCAGACATCCTTCACAGCTTTATGAAGCGCTGCTGGAGGGCTTTGGCGTTTTTATCGTCGTCTATCTTTATAGGAAGCACAAAAATTTCGATGGTGAATTGTTGCTTTTGTATGGTGCGAGTTACGGTCTGTTTCGGGGGTTTGCCGAGATGTTTCGAGCTCCTGATCCGCAGATAGGCTATCTCTGCTGCAACTTCGTCACGCTTGGAATGGTGCTTAGCCTATCGATGACGCTGCTTGCGGTCATTTTGTGGGTGTACTTTTATAACAAGTTCAAAAAAGAGGGGAAACTTCTCTCACAGTGATGAAGATACTACTTTTAGAAGATGACATCGTTTTAGCGGAGACTTTGGTTGCAGAGCTTCAAGAGGAGGGTTATGCAGTTGAGATGGCCAAACATGGAGAGATGGTGTATGAACTGACATCCGTGCAGAAATACGATCTCTATATCTTCGATGTGAACGTTCCTTATATCGATGGATTTACCCTTTTAAAAGAGTTACGTCAAAGTGGAGATGAAACACCGCTTATCTTTTTGACTTCCAAAGATCGCATAGCCGACAAGGAGAGTGGTTTTGAGGCGGGGTGTGATGATTATCTTTGTAAGCCGTTTGCTCTTTCGGAGTTGAAATACCGTATCAAGGCACTTTTAAAAAGAACGGCATCTGTAAAAAAGATAACTTATGGAGATATCGAAATCGATCTCACGCAGAAATATCTCAAAATAGGTGACGAGGTTGTAGATATCGAGTACAAGGCTTTACAGATTTTGCATCTGTTTGTGAGTAATCCGGGCAAAATTTTCTCTTTGAATGAAATCATCGATGCGATTTATGCGCCCGAAGACCCCAGTTTTACGGTGATACGGGTACACATTAGCAAAATCAATGCTCTTTTTAGTCAAAAACGCATCAAAAATGTTCGAGGCGTCGGGTACAAATATGAAATATCATGAGAAACAGACATTTATACGGTTTGTACTTGTTTATCTTTCGATCTCCTTCTTGCTTTTTATATCGTTGGCGATGCTCTACTATTTTGACAAAAAGAGAGATTTTGAAAATCAACTGGCAGTGGAGACGAGCAAATACGCTCAGGAGTATAGAGATTTCGAAGAGGCCGATACGCCAAAAGGCATTTCGATCCATTTGGAAAAAAAAGGCAAACTGCCATACCCCGCCTTCATAAAAGATGGGGAAACCTACAAAAATACCTCATGCGCGGGTCCGATAGACAGAAACAAAATCATTGTCGTTTCTGTCAAAAAAGAGCTTGTCCAAAAACGACTCGAAAAGCTGCAAAAAAGAATCATCCAGGGGATGCTTCTGCTCTTTGCCGTAAATCTCGTTATAGGCTTGATACTTGCGTATTTCGCTTTGCAACCCGTGAGAAAAGCAAACGAACAGTTTTTGGAGTTTGTCGATGACGTGATCCACGATCTCAACGCTCCCGTGTCCGCACTGACCATCAATGCCCAAAGTCTGGCAAGAGAATGTGCAAACAGTAAGATAGAACGGATACTCCGCTCTTTGGAAAGCGTGCAAAATATTTACAAGAATCTCTCTGTTTTGTTGCAGGAAAGAAACAAGCCCGAATATAAAGTGATAGATTTGAAAGAATCTTGCGATGAAGTGCTCAAACAGTTGCAGACGATCTATCCAAAAGTGGTGTTTGAACTTGCATTGCCGACTCTTTCCATACGGGTCAATCCTGCGGCATTTGAGAGGATTTTGACAAATCTCATTGAGAACAGCGTTAAATATGCCAAAGAGAATCCCAAGATAAAGATAGGGCTTGAGGATGGACGGTTTTTTTATATTCAAGATAACGGGATCGGTTTTGAGGATGCGGATTTTTTAAAAAGCCGATACAACCAGTCTAAAAAATCGAACAAAGGCTTTGGGCTGGGACTGAGCATCGTCAAACGCCTGAGCGAAGAGTGTGGTATCAATCTTCAAGTCAGATCGAAAGTAAACGAGGGAACGGTTTTTTACTTTGACATCACCTCTTTGATCGTTCGTTGAACACAAAATGAATACTTTTTCTTTACAATAGACTTCTTGCAAAACTCCTAAACAGTCTCAGAGGAGTCAAAGCCAAGAGATTTTGTAAAACAAATTTTCAAGCCTAGCCGTAGCTAAGTTTGGAAATTTTT
>JALUFE010000083.1 GCA_027052175.1 Helicobacteraceae bacterium
CCCTAAATCCTCTTGTTTGTAACTTCTTCTTTTTGCAAGAGGTTCGATAACAGCCCTCCATTAAAAAAGCGTTTTTTTCAAATTTTTTTGGAGTTGTTGCAATATGTTTCAGATGGACACCCTTTCACTTGTTTTTGTGGCCCTCATTTTGCTGGGCGCTGTGCCAAATCTCTTTTATTCTTTTGGCTATCTGCCGCATATCGAGCGAAAAACACACTATCAACTGCACTATTTTGCCTTTATCGCTTCGATGATCGGTGTAGTTGTGAGTGCCAATGCGCTTGTTTTTCTCTTTTTTTGGGAGATTATGAGTCTGACCTCGTGGCAGTTGATCCTCACAGAGGTCAAGGATCGCTCCACGATCAAAGCTGCACGCTTTTACTTCTTCATGACCCATTTTGGATTTATCTTTTTGCTGCTGTTTTTCCTGCTTGTCACCAACGGTGATCTGGAGATGGGCTTTTCACAGATGCACGCCGTTGCCGCCACTTTCCCTTATGCCACGATGCTCTTTTTCTTTTTGATTCTCGGTTTTTTAAGCAAGGCGGGTGCCGTTCCGCTGCATGTCTGGCTCCCTTATGCCCACCCCGAAGCGCCAAGCCCGGTTTCGGCTCTTATGAGCGGTGTGATGCTCAAAGTCGCCATCTACGGTCTTTTTCGTTTTCTCTTCGATGTGCTTTACCCATGGCCGCTTGAGTGGGGGATCGTCATTCTCGCTCTGGGTGCGCTCTCCTCGCTTGTGGGCGTGCTCTATGCGCTGAGCGAGCATGATATCAAAGCCCTCCTTGCCAACCACTCCATCGAAAATATCGGCATCATCCTTATCGGTTTTGGTATGGGGATGATCTTCGACACTCTGGGGCTGAAGGTGCTGAGCAGTTTTGCCTTTGTGGCTGCGATTTTCCACACCTTCAACCATATGAGCTTCAAATCACTCCTCTTTATGGGAGCTGGAAGCGTGCTGCATCAGACGCATACGAAAAATATGGAAAAGTACGGCGGCCTTATCAAGTCGATGCCCGTTACCGCGCTTACTTTCCTTATAGCCGCCATCTCCATCTCCGCCTTGCCGCCGAGTAACGGCTTTTTGAGTGAGTGGATGATCTTTCAGTCGATGCTTGCCTCCAATGCCATCTCCATTATGTCGCTCAAGCTTGCTATCCCCTTTGCCGTTTTTGCGCTTGCGATGACGGGAGGGCTGGCGATTGCCTGTTTTGTCAAAGCGTATGGGATCGCCTTTTTGGGGTTGCATCGAAGCACGAACGCCAAACATGCAAAAGAGGTGAACTGGCTTATGCAAAGCGGTATGGTGCTGATGGCTTTGGTCGTGCTCTCGCTGATGTTGGTGACTCCCTACTATATCGAGTGGTTCGACAAAGCGCTTGTCTCTCTTGGGCATATGAGCGTCTATGCAAAACTCTTCCCGGAAGGCTTTTGGCATATGCACTCCGTCAGTGACAACGGCGGGGTTGTCTCACCCGTTATCCTGCTGCTTTCGCTTCTTGGTGTCACTCTACTTTTGCTTTTTGCCTACAAAGCGTTTGGTGTCAAAGAGCGTGTCACAAATGCGTGGGCATGCGGATACAAAACTTCAGCCAAAACCCAGTACAGCGCAACCGGCTTTGCAGGTCCTATCCGTCGCTTCTTCGCATGGCTCTACAAACCCAACGAACATTTCGAGAAGCAGACTGTCGCCGGACACAAGACGAAGTTCACCACTTCACACTACGAGGTGCATGTCAAACCTCTTTTTGAGGGTGTTTTTTACGACAGTGTCGCCAAGGGTGTGAACTATCTAAGCTACTGGGTGTACCGACTGGCACACTTCGAGCAGACACGCTATGCGGCGATGATATTTAACATCATGCTTGTCGTTCTCTTTAGCTACCGCCTCTTTGCACATGAGTTTTCGTGGGCGACTTTTGTGCTCGAAGCCTTGGTGATGCTGATTTCCGTCAAGATCCTTATCATAGGAGAGAAGCGATGATCCTCTATCTTGTCACTATTCTTGTTTTGTTTCTGATCGCTCCGTTGTTGCTTTCTTATATCAAATCACTCAAAATGGTACTGCTTTTCAAGCGTCCCGCTTCGATCATGCAGGGGTATCGCAACTTTGCCAAGTTGCTGCAAAAAGAGACGATCATCTCGAGTGAAGCCAGCTCCATTACCCGCTATGCACCCTTTTTGGTGCTTGCTCCGCTTGTTGTTGTGATGTTCTATCTTCCTCCTGTTTGCAAGGGAAGTTATTATGTCAGTTTTGTCGATGCCTTTACGATCACGGGGCTTATTTCGCTCTCAACTTTTTTTCTGATGCTTTTGGGGTTGGATGGTGCAAGTGCGTTTGGTGGGATGGGAAGCTCACGTGAGGCGTTTATCTCCGCGCTTGTCGAGCCTGCGATGGTGCTTACCGTCTTTAGTGTTTCGCTAATGGCTGGCAATCTTGGTGTAGGGCAGGCGGGCGTGAACTTGGCTGAGCACTTTCCAAAAGAGCATATGGCGAGCTTTTTGTTTGCGGCTATCAGCTTCTTCATACTTCTTATCGCCGAAAACGGCAGACTGCCGGTGGACAACCCGGAAACCCACCTGGAGCTGACAATGGTGCATGAAGCGATGATCCTCGATGTAACGGGTGTATTTTTGGCCATCATTGAGACGGCGGCTTCAGTGAAGTTCGTTATCTTCGCTTCACTTTTTGCGTCACTCTTTTTGCCTTTTGGTCTGGAGTATGCCGCGCCTGTTGCGTTTGTCATTTTTCTCTTCAAACTCTTTGTCGTATCGACTGCGGTTGCGCTCATCGAGGTGAGTGGAGCGAAGCTGCGACTGTTCAAAGTCCCCAATCTTCTTGGGATCGCGATCGTCTTTGCCTTTTTGTCATTGATAACATTTTATGTGCTTGGAGCGTAGATTATGGTAGATTTTTATGTCGGACTCTTTTTGGCTTCACTGATCGTCGCACTCTTTACCACGCGGTTGTATCGGTTGCTGCTGTGGTACTCCATGAACTCCTTGATGCTTGGCATCTTGGCGATCACGCTCTCCCTTGAGCTTGATGATGCGGCGATGATGATCACGGGTATTGTGACAATTTTACTCAAGGCTATGGCGATCCCCTATGTCTTGAAATCTCTTACGCAAAAATTCGGCTTCGTGCGTCAAATCCCACCAAAGATCAAAGTCCACTATGCCATCATCCTTGTACCTGCCATTTTGGTCTTTACGTTTTATCTCGCCGAGCCCATCACGCATATGATTCACTCCAACGCCAACTATGTAGCGGTGAGTATCTCCGCACTTTTCCTCTCATTGCTTTTGATGATCGAACACAGAAACGTCGCTCCCAAGATCATCGGCTTTTTAAGCATGGAAAATGCGCTTTTTTTGCTTGGGATCACGGCAACGGATGGTATGCCGATGCTTGTCGAGCTTGGGATATTTTTCGATCTGCTGATGGCGATCGTGGTTATCAACCTGCTTTTTAGAAAAGAGGAGGCGGCTGTATGAATGTCTTCTTGCTCTTGCTTCCCTCATTTATCATGTTCGTTGTAAGTTTTTTAAAAAACGAAAAAGCGAAGTATCTGCTGGCTTTTACCTCCTTTATCATTTTAGCACCCATCGTGGAGCTTTTTATGTTGCCAAAACCTTATCATGTCATAGGTAGTTATCTTGTAGCCGACAAACTCGATACTTATGTGTTGCTGGTTTCTTCTATCGTCGGTATCGGGGTGACTTTGGCACTTTTGACGCTGGATAAACATGTCAAAGTCTCCCCTCAAGCCTACCGCCGTTTCTATCGCTTCTTCGCCGTTTTTTGGGTCGGACTTATCTTTTCCATCCTCTCAAATCATATGGGAATCTACTGGATCGGATTGGAGCTGGCGACCTTGTCTACGGTCTATATGATCAAGACAAACGCCACACCCGCTGCCCACAAAGAGGCGTGGAACTATATGATTGTCGGAGCTATCGCCATTTCGCTGGTGCTTTTTGGCATTATTCTTATCTATGCCAGTGCCAAGCCGATCCTCGGTGAGGATGCGATGCGCTTCGATCTGCTTTTAGCTCACGCGCATGAGATCCCTTCTCCGTTTCTCTTTGAGATCGGTTTTGCCATTACGACGGTGGGGATGTTTGTGAAGATGGGCTTTTTTCCGATGAACTTGTGGCTTGCCAATATCGAGCGCGCCTCGTTCTACCCTGTGGCGGCACTCTTTAGCGGTATCTTGGAATCAGCCATCATCGTCGGTTTTTTCCGCTTCTCGAAAGTGGCGATGGAGGTTAATCACGACCATCTCTTCATTTTTGTCTTTGTCTATACGATCCTTACGATCTTCATCGTCTCGTTTTTGATCTTTCGAGCCAAAGATTTTATGCGGCTCTTTTCGCTTTCAGGTATAGAGCATATGGCGCTTATTGTACTTTTTTGGGTGAGCGGAGCGCCTTTCGCGGCTTTGCTGCACTTTGGTGCACACGCCTTTTTGAAACCGGCACTCTTCCTTTCAACGGGTGTGCTCGAATCAAGCGGCAAGTACAAAATAGCGGGTGCACTACGAGGATACAAGGGCAAAAAAGGGGCACTCTTTTGGTTCTTGGTTTCGCTCTTTTTGCTTGCCATCATCTCCTTGCCGCCAAGCCCGATGTTTTTCAGCGAACTTTACGGATTTGGCGGGATGATAGCGATGGCGAAGCAGAGTGATCATCTGCTTGCGATGCTTGCGGCGATACTCCTGCTGCTTGGACTGCTTGGAGTGATTTTTTATCGCTTCGTGGCCATTTACCAGTCGATGAAGTACGAGGGGGTAGAAGAGAGCAAGGAGGTCTATGGAAGCGAGCTTCTGGGACTTGTTATCTCGGCTCTATCACTCATGGCACTTTTGCTGCCTTCATCTTTTGCCTACTTACACTCTATAGGATAAACCGATGAGACTCATAGCACGTTATGCAAAAGAGAAAGAGAACTGTTTCGAAGTTGTAACACTCTATGACGGAAAGTGTGAAAGAGAGCAGCTTTCAAAAGAGCGTCCTGTCATACCATCCATCGCCAAAGAGCATCCATCTGCGATCTGGTTTGAGAGAAAGATGCATGATGATTTTGGCATTAAGATCGAGGGGGCGTTTGACAACCGTCCTTTGGTCGTGCAGGAGCGGGGCAAGAGAGATCTCTACCCGCTTCGTAAATCTTTTACTCAAAAAGAGGTGGAGTATGTGCCTTACACACCTTACAAATATGAAGCGATCGAAGGGGATGGTGTCTTTCAAGTCGCTGTCGGTCCTGTGCATGCGGGCATCATCGAGCCGGGGCATTTTCAGTTTTCCCAAGCGGGTGAAGAGATGCTGCACTTGGAGGTGCGACACTTCTACAAGTATCGCGGGATCGAAAAAATGCTTGAGGGCAAGACGCTTGAGGAAGCGAAATCCATCATAGAACGCATCAGTGGCAACGAGAGCATCGCCTATCAGATTTGCTGGAGAGATATCTTGATGCAAGCCACGCAGACAGAGCTTCCAATGCCACTCAAAAAACGCCATGCTCTGCTTTTGGAGTTGGAGCGTATCATCCATCATCTCACCGATATTGGTTTTATCCCTAACGATGCCGGATTCGGCGCGGCGTTAGCATATGCTTCCAAACTTGCCGAAGATGCCAGACGCAAAATGCAAGAACTAACGGGGCATCGCTTTGGCTTCGGCGCTATTGGTTTACAAAATGGTTTCATCGACATAGCGTCTATGCAAGAGTGGCTTAGAAAGCTTGAAGAAAGTGTACATTTTTTTGAAGCGTGGATTACGGATATCCCCTCTTTATGGGACAGACTCGACACCACAGGAAGGATAGAGTTCAAAAAAGCCCTCAAATACGATACGGTCGGTGTTGTCGCACGCGCCTCCGGTGCAAGCGTGGATCGAAGGTTGGAGAAGTTTTACCTTGATCACGGATTTGTCATGGCGAGTGAACTCAGCGGTGATGTCGCCGCACGCTTTAAAGTGCGCATAGCGGAGGTGAAAAACTCCATAACAATGATGCGTAATTTTCTCGAAGAGGATACAAGTAGCACTAAAATAACATGTGTGCAAGATGGTGAGTACACCGCTTTTGTTGAGAGCTCTTTGGGTGAGCTCTTTATGAGCGTGGATATCAAAGATGGCGTGATAGAGCGATTCTATGTTCGCGATCCAAGTTTTGTGAACTGGCAAGCCCTCCATCTGATGATGCGCAGTGACATCATCGCCGACTTTCCACTTATCAACAAAAGTTGTGATCTTAGTTATGCGGGGAATGATTTATGATACAGTTTTGGCAAAAACGGATAAAGATAGGGACTTTAACTGAGAGTATAGAGATAGATAAAGAGCTTGAGACGATAAAAAAAGAGCTCAAAAATGAAGTAGCAAAAAAATTTGCCGGAAGTCTTGCTATTCGCATGGTTGACAGCGGCAGTTGCAACGCCTGTGAAGCTGAGTGTAATGCGCTCTCCAACCCTTACTACGATCTTGAGCGACTTGGCATTTACTTTGTCGCAAGTCCGCGTCATGCTGATGTGATGCTTCTTAGCGGCATAATGACATTTAACATGACCCCCCACGCCATAGAAACATATAAACAGATCCCGGAACCAAAATGGGTTATAACCATAGGTGATTGTCCGGCGATGGCAGCTCCCTTTGAGCAGACTTATGCCATCAAAGCCCCTGCCGGTAAGCATTTCGAGATAGCTCACCATATTCCCGGCTGCCCGCCAAGTCCAAAAGAGATTATAAAAGGTTTGTTGGAATTTTTAAGAAAGATTGCATAAATTGCGAGTTGGAGAGTAAGAAGTCTATTGTTTGGATACGCCCTCACTAAAATATGCGTCGTCAGCGTGTATGCATGAAAGAAGAAACGCATACAGTTTCACAAAAATGAAAAGGTATACGGCGAAAAATACCTCAAAAAATAACTATCAATTCACATTTTTGACTCTTAAGCGCTTGATGCGCTTAAGAAAATGGAAGAACTCTTAGAAGTTAAGAGTAAGGTATGCTTGGAGAGTGCTGTAAGAATCCATCACTTTACCAAGATCAGTATAGATATATGCTACTGTTGCATCAAGTGGTCCGAATGACTTGCTTGCTGTAAGAGTGATCTCGTTCAAATCTCTTGGACCAGTGTCTTGATCTTGATTAGCATATGTCCAGTAGAACCCTAGATCGGCGATGCCGCTTGCTTTTTCAGGACTTTCAATAGTTACATTGTATGCAGTTGTATCAGCTTGTGCAACATAACCATAGTTCCACCATGCTTCTGTGTAGAGTTTAGATGCTCCTGTACCTGTTGCAGAGTTGGCACCATGGAGAACACCTTTGTCACTTGTCTGTGAGAATGCGGCTTTGATTGTAGCAAGATCTTTCATTTCGTATCCTACCATTAGAGCGTATGTGCCGCTTGAATCACCGTCACCGACTTTTCCAGATGTATACTGAAGACCTGCAAGAATGTTGTCTACTTTTACATCCCCTTGAAGCCAGTATGCTGTAGCAAGTGATTGAAGTTGGAAGTACCAAGCCTGTGCTGTCAGTGGTTTGTAAGAGTTGTTGATGACACCTACTGCGTACGCACCGTTTGTACCGAATGTCGAAAAGTCTCCGTTTCCGTTAACTACCGCTCCGTTAGCAAGGCCAAGTTTTTCTACGTTGCTTCGCTTGTCTTGACCAAAAGTTTCGTTACCGTTTCCTGCTCCTACATAAGCCGCTACAAGAGTAGTGTCCGGAAGATCTTGGTTGACAACGACAGCCGCTTCAAATGTATTTTTTTCAATTGACCACTTTTCAGTAAATACAAGTGGAGTGTCGAGTTCCATTCTACCAAGTTTTACTGTAGTTTTACCCGCTGTTGCTGCTACCCATGCTTCGTTTAACCAGCTAGCAGGCTTAACTTTTGCACCTGTACCGGCAGGGAAAGGTCCTGCTCCATTTGCAAAATTCGCACCTTTACTTGCTTCAGCAGTATGTGCACTACCCCATACATTTGAAACAAGATTGTTTTCAAGACCGAGAGTAGTGAGTACAGTATAACCTGCACCAGCACTAACAGTAACAAGATCATTTTTTGCAAGATCAGCAGTGATGTTGAAATTCAATCCTGCATCTGCCGCTGAAGAGTCTTTTGAGAAAAGACCATCATTGCCGCTTATACCTGCATATCCGACTTTAGCATTTGATGTTGCATAAAAAACGTCTGCATCACCGCTTACTTTTACATTGTCGATAGCGAATGCGCTTGAACCTATCAGCACTGCAGCAACGAGACTCATCTTTGTCAATTTCATATATTCTCCTTTGATGTGTGTGTATAAGCTTATGGCTTGACGAGATGTAGACCGTAAACTTATATATCAGGAGAATTGTAGCATAAAATCGATCAAGTTTTCTTAAAATATTTGATTTACCTATGATATGGTATGCTTTTGATTATGAAAATGTTACTCACTGTTACAATCTTACTCATTATGAGCGGATGTGCCTCCAAAAGCGGTGTCGCACCGTCACAAAACGAAGCGCTTGGGAGCATCTCGAACTCGTCTGCAGGACAAAAGCAAAAAGGATGGATGCAGCGGCATCTTGATTCATGGTTGCAAAACGACTGGCGGAAAGGTACCGAACAGTTTGAAGTAAGCGGAAAAAAAGCGGCTGCGCAAAGTGAAAAAAGAGTGAGAGAAAGAGAAGATCAAAACTCCTCCGGGGAGGAGAAAACTTTTACGCTGCAGTATTATGTGGATAAGATAAAATACTACTCCGAGCATAAAAAAAAGAGTTCCGCTCCTTCGCATGTAGAAGAGATGGAAACGATGCCGGTGATAGGGAAGTAAATTACTACGCGTGGGTCATCGACCAGACTGTGACAATGATGATGACCAATCGTCAAGAGGTTTTTATGTCCTGTAATCCGCATTGATTTTGACATATTCGTATCCGAGATCGCAGCCGTATGCGGTGAAACTGCCTGCTGCTATACCAAGGTCGCAATGGATCGTAAATTCCTCTTTTTGCATCACTTTTGCCGCTTCTGCTTCCGTTGCGGCATCAAAAAGATTTTTTCCCGCCCGGTAGACGCAAACGTCATCGAAACAGATTGTCAGTTTCTCTTCATATGCTTCTGCTCCGCTTGCCCCGACAGTCGAAGCGATACGCCCCCAGTTTGGATCTTCCCCGTAAAGTGCCGTCTTTACCAAGAGAGAGTCGCTGAGTGCTTTTGCAACTTTTTGCGCCTCTTCATCGTTTGCAGCGCCTGTTACATGATAGGTGACGAGTTTTGTCGCTCCTTCGCCGTCTTTGACCATCATCTTTGCAAGTTCGAGCATAACTTTTCCCAGCACTTCGACAAACGCCTCTTTGTCATATGCACCGCTTTTTTTGTTCGCAAGGAGCATTACCGTGTCGTTAGTGGAGGTGTCACCATCGACGCTGATGGCGTTGAAAGTAAGGGGTGTTAGAAGATCGAGTGCTTTTTGCATATCATCCAAAGGGATGTCGGCATCCGTGGTGATGAAGCAGAGCATCGTTGCCATAGCAGGGTTGATCATTCCCGCTCCCTTCGCCATCGCCCCTATATGGAAACTGCTGCCGTTTTGAAGTGTAATTTTGTATGCAGTCTCTTTTGTGAAAGTATCGGTTGTCATGATGGCTTTGGCGGCATTATGCGGTTTTTTTGTCCGGAGGTCGAATTTTTGCAGCCCATCAATGAGTTTCTTTTTTGGAAGTCGTACTCCTATGACACCCGTCGAACTCATAACGGGTTCTTTTATTTCGTAAAAGCGCCGTTTGAGGGCAGACAAGATCTCTTTTATGTCTTCTATGCCCGCTTTGCCGGTCATGGCATTGGCATTTTTGGAGTTGACAAGGACGAAGTTCGTTTGAAAACTACCTTTTTCTTTAAAGTGACGGATGGGAGCCGCCTGCATTTTATTGGTGGTAAACTTTGCGGCTATATCACATAGTTCGTCACTGTAGATAAAGGCCATATCGAGCGCGTTTTCTCCTTTGAGTCCCCCGGGAACACCGTTTGCGTAAAATCCTTCTGCGGCACAGACACCGCTTTGCAGTTTTTCTATCTTATACATATTTCAACTCTTTTGGTTTGATTCGTTTGTGTATGAGTTCACGTGCCGTTCGTATACCGTTTTGGTTGCCAATGACAAGTAGTCTCGATTCGCTTGTGATGATAGTATCTCCCTTTGGCATCGAAATAAATTTACCGTCTTTCTTTGTAATACCCACAACTGAGGTGTTCGTGATTTCCCGAAGGTGTGTTTCTTTGAGTTTTTTCAGGACGCTCCAACTGTATTTGGGAACGATGATCTCTTCCATCGCAAGTGGTGTTTCACTGCGGTAGAGAAACTCTTCGAGCAGGTTTTGCATATCCGGTCTTGCAGCTACCGCGCTGACTCGCTGTGCGGTGAGTTTGGTAGGGCTGACAACGGTGTCGGCTCCGAGTTTTTTGAGCTTTTCTACATCACTGAGATTTTCTGCAGCGGAGATGATATAGTAGGGGCGGGGTACGAAGTGCTCTTTTTCAAACAGGCGCACGGAAGCGATGATGGCGATGTTGTCACTGATGGAGTTTGAGAGGGTTATGATGCCTTTGGCTGAAGCGAGGTGGGCTTTGAGCATACTCTCTTCGGAGTGCGGTTCGGCGTGGAGGTAGAATGGGTATCTGTGCTCTTCTGCCCATTTTTCTATCTCTTCTCTGGGGTCGATGACGATGAAAGGAATGTGATTGCGTCTGAGTTCTTTTGTGACTTCAAGCGTATAGTCGTTATGGTAGCATACTACGAAATGTTTTTTGAGTCTGGCGATCTTGTACAGCATACGTCGCTCCTTGAGAATGGCGAAAATATAGCCCTTGTTGATTTCGTTTATCAGAATACCGACAGCAAGCGTGAAAACGGCAAAACCGGTAATGATAAGAGTGATTGTGAAGATTCTTCCAAGCTGTGAGATTGGAGCTATCTCCCCATAGCCGACAGTTGTAAAGGTGATTCCTGTCTGGTAGATGGCATCCATCAAGGACATATGATCTATAACGATGTAGCCGATCGTACCGAGAAGCATAATTATAACGGTCAAAATAAGGGGAAGTCTGAAAGCTTTTAGGTGGGGATAGAGTGAAGGCATCACTCTCTTGTCGGGTTTGGGAGCAACCTCCCAGTGAAGAAAATCGCGAATCTTTTGAACAAGATTCTTTTTCATCGGCGAAGTTCTTTTGAGGTAAAGAACTTACGAGTTCTTTTTGAGTGTACGAAGCTCTTTTGCAGAGATTTTGATCTTCTTTCTCGTTCCGTCTTCCAGTGTGATGCGAACGGTTCTAAGATTTGGTAAAAAACGTCGTTTCGTTCTGTTTTTTGCGTGGGAAACATTGTTTCCGCTCATTGGGCCTTTGCCGCTTATAGCACATCTTCTTGCCATTGTAGCTTCCTTCTTTGAAGTTTTTCTCTATCAGAGTGAGATTAAAAGTGGCGAATTATAGCAAAGAAAAGCAAAAGTTTGTCTTAAAGAGAGATGTAAGCTCCTTTTTATCTGTAGAGGATATAATTTGTGATACTTCTAATAATAACGGAATTCTTCAGTAATTTGACTTTAAGGAACAGGGTGTGATCACAAAAAAGGATATTGAATCATATATAACGAGAATTCCTCCGGTATCCGACGCCGTACGAGAGGCTCTTGCTTTTCTCCAGGTCGGCGAGCTGGGCAAGGCGGCAAAAGCGACCGAAAAAGAGAGGGTGTTGGTTGCCTATTTGCGTGATTTGATCAACAAGCCGGTTTATGGATTTAAAAATGAAGTGAAGGATGTCGCACAGATATTTTCCATTCTTGGAGTAGGCGGCAGTATGCAGGCGCTCTATAACTATCTGATGAATCTGCTTTCACCGAAAGAGTGGCACTTCTTTCGCATGAATCAGCATCTCTTCAATGATCTTCAGGCAGAATTGAGCACGGATTGGAAGAAGATAGTTGTGCACTTTGGCATAAAAGACAAAGATATCGAAGCGGCTGCAGCGCTGCTGCCTTCAGCTGTTATCGTTTCTGAAGCGCTTTTTCGTACACACAAGAGAGATGTAGAACTTCTCAGGTCTGTCGAAGAACTTGACATAAGTACCATTTTGAAACGTTTGAGCGGATATACGCTGTTTGATATTTCTGTCATGATAGCGAGAAAATGGGACATGCCGCACAAAATTGCAGATATCGTTCAAGCGGCATCCGGAGTTTGTGAGAGTGAAGAGAGAGAGGTTTTGGAACTTGGCAAATGGATGCATCTGCTCTTGTTCTATACGCTTTCCCAACCGAAATACATCAATGCGGAGCTGAACGATTTTCTGGAATTTAATGTGGAGTATGTAGATGAGATATACGAACAATTCGGCAAAATAATGGGATTGAACATATGAGAGCGGTTGTCAAAAACGGGATAGCGACTTTTCATCCACAGGGTTTTTTGGATGGCAACAATGCAGGGGCATTGTTGAGTGTAGAGGATATTGAAGCGACACTCAGGCTCAATGTGGATATGATTCTCATTTCACTCAAGCATGTGATCTTTTTCAATCGTAACGGGCTCGATCAGTTTGTAAAACTTTTTGCAAAAGCAAGAGAGAAAAAACAGGTTGTAGTCGGTTTTTGTGATTATGATGAGAAGAAGTACAATGCCATTCGTAAATTTTATGAAAAAGATATGTTTTTTTCCTTGTTTCAGACCTATAAAATTGCCGCACTTTTTTCTAACAGTTTCAACAATCAAAACAAAACCGTACTTCTCTACAGCGATGACAAATCGCAACGTGCGGCTATGGCCATAGAGCTGCACGATCGCGGGCACAATCCTGTCATAGCGCAGACACTGGAAGATTTTTTGGAGAAAAAAAGTAAAGAGAAAAATTACGATGTCATCATAGAGGAAAGTTATCTCGGTGAGGTGGGAAGAGAGATAGCCGCTCGAGTGACCTCTAATGTCGTTATTTATTCGATAAACGGTTTTTTGGATAACGAAACGGCATCGAAGTTCAATATCGAGTATCATAACAATTCGCTCAATGTAGGTTTCAGGCTCTTTGTTTTCGAAGCTTATAAAGTGGTGAGTATGAATGTACATGCGCTCAACTTTTTTGCAAAACTTGCATCGGCCGCTGCAGAGTACGATGCGACGATCTGTTTTGTAGGAATGAGTTTCGAGAAAACACCCAAGCAGTTCAAAGAGTATCTCGAAGATGCAGGGATCATGTTTTTTGAGAAAATGGAAGATGTCCTTGGGAACAAATCTCTTCTATCGGATTTGGGTGCATCGGGTGCGGCAGCTCTGAAATACAAAAGAGTGTTGACAAAACGGATCGTTGCGCAGCTGCCCTATTTTGTCGATGCGATTGTCGAGACGCTGGAAATGATGACCAATGCAAAGGCGAAAAAAGAGAGGGTGCAGGTAGAGAAAATAGCGGTATCGCAAAGAGGGGAACTGCTTGCAAGTTCCATTGGTTTTTATGGAGAGATTGACGGGATGATCATTTTGATCTTTCCAAAAAATATTGCAAAAAAAGCCTGTGAACTACTTATCGGTGAGGAGACGGAAGATGAAAATCTCATACTTGATTCTCTTGCAGAACTTGTCAACATAGTCGGTGGAAAGCTTAAAACGCTGCTTTCGGATGAGAAGGTAAATGTCAGCATAACGCTGCCGCGAACATATCAAAAAATCGAAGATGTACTTGAAGTTGTCAAAGAACGTAAAGGTGTTCAGGTTGATTTACTCTTTGGTGGAGAGTATTTTAGTTTCTTTTTAACAAGATAGCAAGCTCTTTTGATGTATGATTGCGAAAAAATTGAGGAAATCCGATGTTAGTCGCTCCAAGTGTTCTTTCCGCTGATTTCGGTAAACTTGCAGGAGAGGTTCAAGCTATATGTGATGCCGGTTGTGATCTTGTTCATGTCGATGTCATGGACGGGCATTTCGTTCCAAACCTCACAATCGGACCTGTTGTGGTTGAGAGTATCGCAAAAGCGTCGACAAAACCGCTCGATATTCATCTAATGGTGCAAAACAACACCTTTTTTGTCGAACTTTTCGCACCTTTGAAGCCTGCATACATCTCTTTTCATTTGGAAGAGGAGAAGCATCCGCACAGACTCATTCAAAAGATCAAATCGTACGGCATCAAGGCATCTGTCGTACTCAATCCAAATACTCTTCCCGAAGAGGTGGAATTCCTTATCGAAGATCTCGATATGGTGTTGTTGATGAGTGTCAATCCCGGTTTCGGTGGACAGAGTTTCATTCCAAGTGTACTCAAAAAAGCAAGACGTCTGAAAAAGATGCGCGACGTACTCAATCCAAACTGCTTGATAGAGGTCGATGGAGGTGTGAACGAGAAGAATGTTCTTGAACTCAAAGAGGCGGGAGTGGATGTTGTCGTAGCGGGTAGTTATGTCTTTAAACATGACTCATACAAAAAAGCCGTCGATTCTTTAAGGGTCTGAAGGATCGTCGATGCGTGCCAAGATTTGTGGAATCACTTCCTACGAAGATGCGATGACGGCGATAGAGGCAGGAGCAGATGCACTCGGTTTCGTTTTTTATAAAAAGTCACCCCGCTATCTTGCGGTAGAGGAGGCAAAAAATCTCATCAGGCGTTTGCCCCCGTTTGTGGAGAAAGTTGCACTTTTTGTCAATGAAGATGCCGAAAAAATCGATGAGATCTGTGAATACGTCGGAGCGACGTTGGCGCAGATTCATTTCGATGCACCGGAAGAACTGTATGATACGCTCAAAACGCCTCATTTGAAAGTTGTAAGAGCTGCCAAAGCGGAAGATGTACTGCGGTTTGAGGATGAGTATCGTCTTGTCGATGCCTACTGCGAAGCATACGGCGGGAGTGGAAAACGGCTCAATCTTGAGTGGTTTGAAAGCATAGACTGTACGAAGATTATTCTCGCGGGCGGGCTGAATCCGCAAAATGTAGGGAAGCTTAAAAAATATGGTTTTTACGGTGTAGACGTCAGTAGTGGCGTTGAAATTTCCAAAGGCAAAAAAGATCCGCAGAAAGTAAGAGAGTTTATCCGCAATGCCAGGTAGCAATCTTCCGTTTTCGCAAAAGAGCCTTTCCAGACTTTCGACAAAAGGGCTGAGCTATGAAGTGCTCAAAAAAGAGATGGGTGAAGACGATGTGGAGCTTGGACTGGAGCTTCTTCGTTCACAAGGGATCGACCTCGTGAAAAAGAATGCGCTTTATTACTTCGCTACAAAATTCAAACCTATTGAAGACGCCATTTTTTGCATTGTGGATATCGAAACGAACGGCAGTAAACTCGACAAGCATCAGATTATCGAATTGGCTGCACTCAAAATCAAAAATGGACAAATCATCGATCGATTCGAATCGCTGGTTCGGTGTGATGAGATTAATCCACATATAACGGATATAACGGGCATTAGCCCTGAAGATACAAAAAATGCACCACAACTTTTAAAAGTGCTGCAGGACTTTCGTATATTTCTTGGTGATGCCGTCTTTGTCGCGCATGATGTACGATTTGATTATCGGTTTGTCTCCGGTTCTTTGGAAAGAGCGGGACTGATGCCTTTGACAAACAGAGCTTTATGTTCCATCGATCTTGCCGAGCGGACGATCTCTTCTTATCGTTACGGTTTGAAGTATCTCAACGACTACCTGCATCTGCATCCTGAAGCCACTCATCACAGAGCCATGAGCGATGTGATCACAACATATAGACTTTTTGTGAAAAGTCTGGAGAATCTGCCTGAAGATGTAAAAACGGTGGAGGATCTTATTGCTTTTAGCAAAAACGGCAAGCGACTCAAGAGACCTCTATTCGATCCGCTTGCTCTGACGGCAGAGAAGGATAAAAAAAGGGAGTAGCCACCTATTTCATTTCAGTTTCTTTAAAAGCACCGACTGACGTCAGCTTTTCATAGCGCTGCTGCATTCGCTCATTGTGTTCAAGGGTTTTGAGTTTTTCAAGCTCCTGGAGGTAGTACTCTTTAAGTGCTTTTGCCGCTCCCTCCTTATCTCTGTGGGCGCCTATAAGAGGCTCGTTGATGACATCATCTATCAGTCCGAGCTCTTTGAGGTCTTCACTCGTGATTTTGAGCGCATTGGTCGCCGCTTCTACTTTTGCGGGATCGTTCCACAATATAGCTGCACATCCTTCAGGAGAGATGACACTAAAGACGGAGTAACGCATCATCGCAAGTCGATCGGCTACTCCGATTGCAAGCGCGCCGCCGCTTCCGCCTTCTCCGATGACGATCGAAACTGTCGGAATGTCAAGTTCTGAAAGCTCAAGGAGATTGCGGGCGATCGCTTCGCTTTGGTTACGCTCTTCCGCTCCAATTCCGGGATAGGCCCCCGGTGTATCTATAAGCATTAGAAGAGGAAGGTTGAATTTTTCTGCAAGTTTTGCGACGCGGAGTGCTTTGCGGTATCCTTCGGGGTGTGGCATGCCGAAGTTACGGCGTATCTTGTTTTTCGTTCCCCTGCCTTTCTGCTCACCGATAACGACAGTCTTTTGTCCTTCGATATAACCCATATAGCATATAATCGCAGGATCGTCTCGGAAGTGGCGATCGCCGTGAAGTTCATATTTGTCTTCGAGGATCATGTTGATGTAGTCAAGTGCGTATGGGCGATCTTGATGGCGTGCGAGTTGGAGTTTTTGGTATGGAGTGAGGTTCTTGTAAGTCTTGGCTACCTCTTTTTCCAGCTCTTTTTTAAGAATTTCTACGGCGGCTTCATCGCGTCGCACCTCTGCAGCGATAATGCTGTCTTGAATCTCTTTGATCTTTTTTTCGAAATCTAAATAGGTAGCCACGCTCTTTTCCTGCGTCTAAATCTTTTTGAAAATGACGACACCGTTTGTGCCGCCGAATCCAAACGAGTTGCTCATTGCCACATCGATCTCTGCTTCTCTTGCCTCGTTCGGTACATAGTCGAGATCACAGTTTTCGTCCGGCGTCTCATAGTTGATAGTCGGCGGAATGATTCCTTTTTCCATAGCCATTAGTGTCGTGACAGCTTCGATGCCGCCTGCAGCACCGAGACAGTGACCGATCTGCCCTTTGATGGAGGTTACGGGAGGACAGTTCTCTTTCCCCCCAAGAAGCTCTTTGATCGCAGCTGTCTCGTTTTTGTCGTTGATTGGCGTAGATGTTCCATGTGCGTTTATATAGTCGAGTTTCGGGCGCCCTGCCATTTCGTAAGCCGCTTTCATAGCGCGAGCGGGGCCATCCAGGCTTGGTGTGGTGATGTGACTTGCATCGCCGCTCTCACCAAATCCGATAATCTCTGCGTAAATTTTCGCTCCCCGTTTTTTCGCACTTTCATACTCCTCAAGAACGAGCGCACCTGCACCTTCACCCATAATAAAACCATCACGATTCGCATCAAACGGTCTTGAAGCGTGCTTTGGATCGTCGTTTCTTGTCGAGAGAGCTTTCATCGCGGCAAAGCCACCGATTCCCGCACCTGTTATAGCGCTTTCGGCTGCCACAACAAGCATGGCGTCGGCGCCGCCGAGCATGATGGTTTTGCAAGCTTCGTTTATGGCGTGTGTTCCGGCTGCACAGGCTGTTACACTGGAAAGGTTAGGACCTTTGAGCTGATGTGCTATGGAAACAAATCCGCCAAGCATATTGACCAGTGCCGAGGGGATGAAGAATGGAGAGATACGTCTTGGACCTCTTGTTTCGATGATGATCGAGTTTTTTTCGATCGCAGGCAGACCGCCGATTCCCGATGCCGCACTCACTCCGAAACGCTCTTTGTCAAGTTCGTTGCATTGTGCGTCTTCTATGGCTTCTTGTGCCGCTTTGAGGCCGAGATGAATGAAACGATCCGCTTTTTTGACCTCTTTTGCATCCATTACAGTAGAGGGATCGAAGTTCTTTACTTCTCCGGCTATTTTCACGCTGTATTTCTCAATATCGAACAGAGTGATAGTGTCTATTCCGCACTCACCCTCACACATCGCTTTGAAAGCACTTTCTCTGTCGTTGCCGACGGAATTGATCATACCAAGACCGGTCACTACCACTCTTCTCATAAAACGCTCCATCATAAATTAATTGTAAAAAAGATATTTTTAATAATTGACACTGATACTTTCTTTTTTTCGATGTAAACTATTAAAAATAAAAGACACCCGGTCCTCCGGGTGTACACAGGTGTAAAAGAAATTACTTGTGAGATTCGATATAGTCGATAACGTCTTTTACGGTCTGAATTTTTTCCGCTTCGTCGTCAGGGATTTCGATATCGAATTTTTCTTCGAGTGCCATCACGAGTTCAACAACATCAAGGCTGTCCGCACCAAGATCTTCGACAAATTTGGAATCCTCTTTCACTTCATCCGGGCTCACGCTAAGTTGCTCGACTACTACTTCTTTAACATCATCAAAAACTGCCATTATAGCTCCTATTCTTTTAGTATAGATTCTTGAAATTGTAACATAATTAACTTAAAAGAATGCAAATATCCGCTTAAAGCGCTTTAAGCCATATTCATCCCACCGTTGACCTTGAGTGTTTCCCCTGTGATATAGCTGGAGTGATCGCTCAATAAGAATGCGACCGCTTCTGCTACCTCTTTAGGCTGACCGAAGCGGTTCATAGGGATCTTGTCGGTAAAACTCTTTTTGATTTCATCTGAAAGTTCATCTGTCATATCCGTTGCGATAAATCCCGGTGTTACGCTGTTGTAGCGGATGCCGCTCGTTGCCGCTTCGATGGCGAAGCTCTTCGTCATCGCAATCATTCCGCCCTTGCTTGCAGAGTAATTCGTCTGTCCGCCGTTTCCTGTCTCACCGACGATGCTCGCGATATTGACAACTGAGCCGAATTTTTTCTTGCGGGCTGCTTTGAAAAACTCTCTGCATCCGATGAATGCCGATGTAAGATTGGCATTGATCACTGCCATAAACTCTTCCGTTTTCATACGAAGTGCGAGTTTGTCTTTCGTGATGCCTGCGTTGTTGACGAGATAGCTGAGTTCTCCGTCACTGTCGATGATGGTTTTTATCGCATCGACAAACGCCGCTTCGTCACTTACGTCAAAACCTATAACGGCTGCTTCTCCACCTTTTGCTTCGATCTCCTCTTTGACTTTATCCGCTGCTTGAGCACCGCTTCTGTAGTTGATCCATACTTTAAGACCGTATCCTGCGAGTATTTTTGCTATTTCGGCTCCGATTCCGCGGCTGGCACCCGTCACCAAAACGTTTTTTCCGCTAAACTGCATTTTTTCTCCTTTATATAAGTGGATGATCCATCTCTTCTGGAATGGGAAGATCCATTAGTTTTAAAATTGTAGGTGCTATATTGTTCAAACCGCCGTTTTGGACTTTAGTCACCTTGTCGGCTTCGACAAAACACCATACTTTTCCTACTGTGTGGTTGGTAAGGACGTTCCCGTTTTCGTCTTTCATCTCTTCACAGTTTCCATGATCGCTTGTCAGTACGAAAGCATATCCTTTCTCTTTTGCTTTATCCAAAACAAGTCCGAGCTCTTTGTCAACCGCTTCGACCGCTTTGACAGCCGCTTCGAAATTGCCGGTATGGCCCACCATATCGCCGTTGGCGAAGTTTACGACGATGAAGTCGTACTCTTCCTCCATTGCCGCGCGTACCGCTTTACCCACTTCAGGAGCACTCATCTCCGGCTTTTCGTCATACGTTTTGACTTTGGGTGAAGGGATAAGTACGCGCGATTCGTTCTTTACAGGCTCTTCTACACCGCCGTTAAAGAAGAAAGTGACATGGGCATATTTTTCTGTTTCGGCGGTATGCAACTGATCAAGTCCCGCATTGGCGATAACCTCTGCAAGAGTGTTTTTCGGTGCTTCCTTTTTGAACATAACGGGATAAGGAAAGTTTTTGTCATATTCGGTGATAGTGGCAAGATGCACTTTTAGAGGTTTTCGTTCAAATTCTTTGAAGTTGGGATCCCCTATGGCGGTAACAATTTCACGCATACGGTCACTTCGAAAGTTTACAGTAAGAACAGCGTCTCCATTTTGCATTCCTTCATAGGGTTCAAACGCAACAGGTTCGAGAAATTCATCCGTAATTCCTTGCCTGTAAGATTCACCGATGTAGGTTTCGGGTGTCAGATCGGTTTTCGGTACGGCTTCGACAATGGCGCGGTATCCCTTTTCGACCCGCTCCCATCGGTTGTCCCTGTCCATCGTATAAAAGCGTCCGCTTAAAGATGCGATTGTGATCTTGTCCCCCGTGTGTTTTTTAATCTGTTCGATGTATTTTGTGGCGGAAGTGGGACTGACATCACGTCCGTCGGTGATTAAATGCAGGAAAACTTTTTTTCCTTCTTCTTTCGCTATTTCGGCTATTCCGATGATGTGATCAATATGAGAATGTACGCCGCCGTCACTCAACAGGCCTATGAGATGCACTCTTTCGCTCGAAGAGAGCAGTTCTTTAAAAACATTGTTGTTTTGGAGGGTCCCCTCTTGCAAAGCAAGAGAGATTTTGACAAGATCCTGGTAAAGTACGCGCCCACTTCCTATGGTCATGTGCCCGACTTCACTGTTGCCCATCTGACCTTCGGGAAGTCCGACGCTCAAACCGAAAGTGTCGATGAGAGAGTGTGGCGTGTTTTCAAAAAGTTTGTCATATGTCGGTTTTTTTGCATGGAAGAAGGCGTTATGCTCAGTCTTTTGGCAAAAACCTATACCGTCTGTGATAACAAGAATCGCTTTTTTAGGCAATTTGCTTTCCTTTTAATGAAAAGATTTGCGCGATTATACTATAATTGCGATTTAAATCCTATGAACGGGTCTGAAATATTTTGATTTTCAAAGGCGATATTTGATCTACTATCTTCACGAGTTCTTTCATATCAATCTTTTTGGCTATATCACGGTACGAGCGGGTATAGCCTTTTTTATTGCACTCTTTTTGACAATGTTTTTGATGCCGAGGTTCATTGCATGGGCACGCAGAAGCGCTTCCACGCAGCCTATCAACGAGTGGGCGCCCGAGCGTCATCAGGAAAAAGCCAAAACACCGACGATGGGAGGTGTCGTTTTTGTAAGCAGCGCTATCGTCGCTTCACTTTTTACGATTCGTTATACGAATCCGTATGTATGGGGTGCTCTGCTTACCCTCGTGCTTTTTATGCTTATAGGTTTTCAAGATGATTATGCGAAGGTGAAGCACAACGAAAACCTAGCCGGACTCAAAGCTCGAACCAAGTTCATCCTTCAGATTCTATCCGCAGCCATCATAGCCTGCTATCTTTGTTTTTATGTGGGGTTCAATACCGATCTCTATGTTCCGTTTGTAAAAAATCCACTCTTCGATATGGGCTGTTTTGCCGCGTTTTTTTGGATCATAGTGATTGTTGCCACTTCCAATGCCGTCAATCTGACCGACGGACTCGACGGGCTGGCGACTGTTCCTTCCATTGCTGCATTTGGAACGTTTGCCATTATTATCTATATCACGGGCAATGTGAAACTTAGCAGCTATCTTCTGTTGCCGCACTTCAATGTGGGAGAGGTTGTGATAGTTACGACAGCAATGATGGGGGCACTTGCTGGGTTTTTGTGGTACAACTGCTATCCTGCCGAAGTTTTTATGGGGGACAGCGGTTCGTTGACGGTGGGTGCTTTTATGGGGTATCTTGCCATTATTTCCAAAAGTGAAATCCTGCTGCTGCTCATCGGATTTATTTTTGTGATCGAGACACTTTCGGTTATTTTGCAGGTGGGGAGCTATCGTCTTCGTAAAAAGCGTATCTTTTTGATGGCACCTATTCATCATCATTTCGAGATGAAAAAATGGGCTGAAAGCAAGATAATCGTTCGTTTTTGGATGATAGCCGTGCTTGCCAACATTCTTGCCCTCATTACTCTCAAAATCAGGTAGTATGATGCAGCGAGTTTCTCTTTTTGGTTATGGCAAGACGACAAGAGCGCTTGCCAAAGAGTTTCAAGACGTCATTTTTTACGATGACAAATGCAGCAAACCTTTTCGAGACAAAGAGGGATATCTTGTACGTCCTTCAAATCAGTTCGATTCGCGCTACAGCGATCTCGAAATCCCCTCACCCGGTATCGCTCCCGCAAATACACTGATTAAAAAAGCGCAAAATCTTCAAAGCGAGTACGACTATTTTGCCGCACACATGCCGCGCTCCGTCTGGATAAGCGGAACAAATGGTAAAACGACGACCACCCAGATGATGCAGTATCTATTGAGTTCGAAGGGTGCTGCTGCAGGCGGCAATATCGGCACGCCTTTGGCCGATTTGCCGCGTGACGCCACGCTTTGGATACTTGAGACCAGCTCCTTTACGATGCACTATACCAAAATCGCAAAGCCCGACATCTATGTGTTGCTGCCGGTTACTCCTGATCATATCAGCTGGCATGGGAGCATGGAGGCTTATGTGGAGGCTAAGCTCAAGCCGTTGACGATGATGCAGGAGGGGGAGATTGCCATTGTGCCGGAAGAATTTGCGGATTTTCCAAGCGAAGCGATGCTCATAGGCTATAAAGATGCGAAAGAATTGGCGGAGTGTTTCGGTATTGAAAAGGAAAGAGTGGATTTCAAGGGCGCATTTTTACTCGATGCTCTGCTGGCACTGGCGGTGGAGAAAATACTTTTTGATACTCTCTCTTACGATCGTATAAACACCTTTAGGCTCGATCCGCATCGTCAAGAGGAAGTGCGAGATGTTCAAGGGAGACTCTGGATCAATGATACCAAAGCGACAAATATCGATGCTGCTATAGCGGCAGTGGAGCGTTATAAAGCAAAAAGAATTCATCTGATTCTGGGTGGAGATGACAAAGGGGTGGAGCTTGCCCCGCTTTTTGAGTATCTGCAAAATAAAAACATCCATACCTACCATATAGGTTCGAACAAGGAGCGTCTGACTCAAGAGGCTCAGCGTTTTGGTGTATCATATACAGAGTGTGCAAATCTCGAAGATGCCGTCGGTAAAATTAAAAAGATATTAACAGCGGAAGATGTGGCTCTGCTCTCTCCTGCAGCGGCAAGTCTTGATGAGTTTTACTCCTATGCGCACAGAGGAGAGGTTTTTAAAAAATTGATTGCAGAGGAGAAAAAGACGTAAAGAGATATGAGTTTCATTGAAGCGGTAAGGCTGTTGCACTTCGACTGGATCCATTATGCCATTGTCAGCTAAAAAGGAGGAAGTCACGGCGTAGCGTCAAGAGATGACAAGAGAGGGGAAGAGCTTGTTGCGATGATAATGGAAAACCAGAGATCTCGAACGAACAATTTTAGCTATACTTCAAAAAAATATGAGGCAGTTTATCAACATTGTCTTATATTAGGAGTTGATCGTCTTTGGGATTGATTGGTATAAGAAAGTGAGAGTGAGGTGAAATGAGTAGAAAACATGTCGATTCAAGTACAGCAGAGGAGTTGTTCGAGGATGTGCCCATAACTCCAAAACAGTATGAAAATGTGCTTGAGATTCAACATACAATTCTGTCGATGATGGCACAAAGAGAAAATCATCACAATATCCTCGATCGTCTTTGCAGAATGGCAGAGGCACTTTTGCCAAATTCTGTCGCTTCGATAATGCTCAAAGAGAGCAAAACAGGATTGTTGAGTTTGCGGTACGCTCCATCTATCTCAAAAGAGTCTTGGCACTATCTTGAAAATCTCAAACCGGGTCCAAACGGCGGTTCATGCGGAAATGCCGTGTATAAAGAGGAACCGCAGTTCGTCGTCAATACTTTTAGAGATCAACGCTGGTGTGATTTGCGTCACGTTGCGGAAGCCTTTAATATCTGTTCATGCTGGTCTATGCCTATAAAAGATGCCGACGGCAAGATATTGGGGAGTTTCGCACTTTCATCGTTCGAGCATCGTTCCCCTTCGAAATTTCACAAAATTTTGCTCGAGACAGCTGCAAATATCGCAAGTATCGTGCTTGGGAGTGTCAATCGTGAAAACAGACTGATAGTTTTGCAAGAAGCGATGCAAAATGCGAGCGAAGGTATCATTTTTACCGATGCCGAGAATCGCATAATCGAAGTCAACAGAACGTTTGAGAAACTTTACGGTTACGCTCTTGATGATATAAAAGGGAAAAATCCAAAGATTTTGAGTTATGGACTGCAGCCAAAACGGTTTTATGAACAAATGTGGAAAGAGATTCGAGAAAATGGCCACTGGAGTGGTGAAGTCATCAACAAAACGAAAACCGGAGAACAGCTTGAGCAGTGGATGAGCATCAACGTTATCGAAGATGATGAAATGCCGGCTAAGTATTTTGCAATTTTTACAGATTTGCGAGAACTCAAACAGGCAAAGCAGCTTAACGATTTTCTCATATATCATGATCAGTTGACGGGTCTTTTTAATAAGGTGAAATTGGAAGAGATATTGCAAGAATGTGAACGGTATATCCTCGTACATTGTGACGTCAACAATTTTAGTTTTATAAATATGTCCTATGGATTTGAATTTGGTGACAAACTGTTGAAAGAGGTAGCGGAAGTTCTCTCATCACAGTTTGATGCTGAAGGAGCGTTCCGCATAAATTCCGATGAATTTGCATTGCTGTTTTCTGTCGAAAGAGATCCTTACCATATTGTGATGGATATGCAGCGCTACTTTTATGATAATCCTTTCATTATAGAAAATGTTGTAATGAATATCTCCTTGAATTACGGTGTAGCCGCTTCGGGAGAGAATCTGCTTGAGAATGCGGCGTTCGCTCTCAAACTTTCTAAAGATCAGGGAAAGAACCGCTATCATATCTTCGATAAAGAGAATGATCAGCCTTCCAAAGAGGAAAAAAACCGTTTTATAAAAGCCAATGCCCTTGTTTACAGAGCAATGGAGGAACATCTTTTTAAAACCTATTTTCAGGGTATTCGAGACAACATAACCGGAAAAATAGAAAAATACGAGGTGCTTCTGCGTATTGAAGATGATGCCGAGGTGATCTCTCCATCTGTTTTTTTGGAAGCAGCGAAACTTTCCGGAATGCTGCCGGAAATAACTAAACGGGTCATATGTAAAAGTTTTCAGGCAATGCAAGATAGAAGTGAAACTTTTTCCATTAATATCACGGAAGATGATCTCACTCAGAACTATCTTGTTGCGTATCTTCAAAACAGGTTGGAGAAATACGGTATTCCTCCGCAGCGTCTCATTATTGAAATTTTAGAAGGGGTAAGTGTCAGCGGAAAGAAAAATCATATCAATCAGCTGAAAACGCTTAAACAGATGGGCATCAAACTTGCTATCGACGACTTCGGTGCCGAGTATTCTAATTTCGAGCGCCTTCTCGAACTGGATATAGATTTTCTTAAAATCGACGCAAAATATATCAAAAATATCGATAAAGATGCAAAAAGTTATGAAATAGTCAAAGCGATCTCGGCCTTTGCAAAAAAGCTTGAAATTGAGTGTGTAGCAGAGTTTGTTCACTCCAAAGAGGTACAGCAAAAGATCGAAGAGCTTGGTATAGAATTTTCACAAGGATTTTATTTTGACAAACCACATAAAATTTGACAAACAAAATCAAAGCGGGTATAATTCGCTCAAAGTTTTTGGCTTATAGAATAATCCCTCTGTGACTATAAGCTGTAATGACGCTTTTGGGCGGTAAGAGGCACGATAAATCTTCATTTATTCTGCATATTTACCTCCCAGACTATATTGAACACAAAAAAAGGAACACAATGACAGTAGTTAGACTTACTCGTATGGGTAGAAAAAAGCAGCCGTTTTATCGTATCGTCGTAACAGACAGTAGAAAAAGAAGAGATGGTGGTTGGATCGAGAAACTCGGTTGGTACAATCCTATGACAAAAGAGATCAAGTTCGATGAAGAGAGACTTGCATACTGGATGGGTGTAGGTGCTAAACTTAGCGACAGAGTGAAAAAGATCACCGGTAAATAGTCATGGTCGCTGAATTTATCGCACATTTTGCCAAACTTATTGCCGCGCATCCTGAGGACATTCATGTCGAGATGGAGTCAAATGATGAGTTTGCGGAGATAACACTCTTTGCGAACCAGGCTGATGTCGGTAAGCTTATCGGTAAAGAGGGCAAGATGATCGGTGCGATAAAAACGGTTATATCAGGCTGCAAAGCCAAAGATGGTTTAAGCTATCGCATCAATGTCGAAGCCGTCTAAAAAAGATCTTCTTCATATCGCTACACTGGGCAAAAGTGTCGCCCTCAAAGGCGATATGAAACTCCATATCAAAACAGACTTCCCCGAACAGTTCAAAAAAAACGCCACATTCTACATCACTCCAGACAAACAGGTAACTGTCGAGAGTGTCAACTTCCAGCGTGGTACGATCAAACTCAAAGGCTGCAACACTCCCGAAGAGGCGAAGCGCTTTACAAACGCCAAGCTTTATACGACGATAGAGCGCACCAGAGAGGAGTGCGAGCTTGAAGAGGGGCAGCACTTTTGGTTCGATATCGAAGGGTGTGATGTTTATGAAGATGGCAAGCTCCTTGGGCAAGTGGGCGAGATAGAGCGGATCTTGGATACCGACTATCTCAAGATCAAAACGGCCGAGGAGTTGGTAACGCAAAAACTGCCAAAAAGTTTCCTGCTTCCCTATGATGATCGCTGCATCGTCACAGTCGATACCGATGCCAAAAAGATAGAAGCCGTAGGTGCATACGATATCTTAGAGGCATCATGAGATATACATTTGTTACCCTTTTTCCCAATATCATCGAGAGCTACTTCAGCGATACGATCTTAAAACGAGCGATAGAGAAAGATCTGATCTCGTTGGACTTTGTCAGTCCGCGCGATTTTTCGACGAACAAACACAAAAAGACCGACGATACCGCTTTTGGCGGCGGAGCTGGGATGCTGATGACGCCCCAACCGCTTTACGATGCGCTGAGCTCCGTCAAAGAGGCCTCCCCCGATGCGCACTTTGTCTTTCTCACTCCCGTTGCCAAGCCCTTTGTGCAAAACGATGCGAAGCGACTTGCCAAAAAGGAGCATATCGTTTTTGTTAGTGGCAGATACGAGGGGATCGATGAGCGCATTATCGAGCTTTTTGCCGATGAGGTTTTCTCTATCGGGGATTATATATTGACCGGTGGAGAGTTAGCTTCGATGGTGCTGTGTGATGCCATCAGTCGTAATGTCGAAGGCGTGCTTGGCAACAGTGAATCTTTGGCAGAAGAGAGCTTCGAGGGATGGCTGCTAGAGGCTCCAAGCTTTACAAAACCGCAAAATTTTCATAACTTAACCCCACCTAAAGAATTTTTAAAGGGAAATCATAGTAAAATTCGCTCACTAAAATTCGCTCTATCAAAAAGTAAAACAAAATACTTCGCTCCAGAGCGTTATAAGCGTGCAAAATCTCTGTTTTTTACAGATTAAGGATATATAATGAGAAACAAGTACATAGAACAGTTCGAACAAGCGCAGATCGCTGAAAAAAATATTCCAGACTTCAAAGCTGGAGATACGGTTAGACTTGCAGTTGAGATCAAAGAGGGTGACAAAACTCGTATCCAGAATTACGAGGGTGTTTGCATCGCAAAAAGAGGTCAAGGTACTTCTACAACTATCACAGTAAGAAAGATCGGTGCGAACGGTGTCGGTATCGAGAGAATCTTCCCTCTTCATACAGATTCTATAAAAGAGATCAAAGTGATCCGCCGTGGACGTGTAAGACGTGCGAAACTTTATTACCTCAGAGGCCTTGCTGGTAAAAAAGCACGTATTCCTGAGCTTAGAAGAAAATAATTCTTTTAAGCTTCTCGCTTCTTCAAGTAACATATTTTTTTACAATCTCCTTTTTCTTCCTGTTTTTAATCTTCTTGATAGTATAATAATCCCACTTTTATTGTTTATGGACTGAAAATGGATTATTTCGATTTTTTGCAACAAGTTGTTTCTATCAATTCCTATACTAAAAATAAAGCGGGTATCGATAATGTCGGGGCCGTTTTTGATCATCAGTTTCAATCTATCGGCTATGATACGGAAGTTTTTCAGCGAGAACTTATTGGCAATCATCGTTACTACATCTCAAATTACAATCCGGAAAAGAAGCGCATGCTTTTGCTTGGACACCTCGATACGGTTTTTCCTCCTGGAAAGTTTGAAGAGTACAAAGAGGATGAGAAATGGGTCTATGGTCCAGGAGTTTGTGATATGAAGGGTGGTAATGTCGTAGCTCTCTGGGCGCTCAAAAGACTTCACGAAGAGAATCTTCCTATAGAAAATGTAGATGTTTTGCTTGTCAGTGACGAGGAGACCGGGAGTGATGATTCAAAGCTTTTGACATCTGAGTTAGCTAAAAAATATGATTACTGTTTTGTCTATGAAGCGGCAGGCAAAAATATGGAAGTGGTTAGCGCCCGTAAAGGCGTGGGAACCTTCTTTATAGATATCGAAGGCAAAGCAGCACATGCAGGCAACCACTACAGCGACGGTGTCGATGCCAACCTCGAAGCGGCATACAAGATCCAAGAGCTCGTAAAACTTACCGACTTGCAAAAAGGAACAACAGTCAATGTCGGCAAGATGGAAGGCGGTATCGGTGCAAATACGATCAGCCCACATGCCCATTTGACATTTGAGATCCGTTATAAAGTGGCAAATGAGCGCGACAGAGTTTTAGAAGCAATCGAGCGAATTGTGCATACATCTTACGTCCCTGGCAGCAGGGCGATCCTCCATGGCGGCATCCAACGTGATGTGATGCAAGCAGGCGAGAAAACGATGGATCTCGTAGCAAGACTGGAGCGAGTTAGCGGACAAAGTTTGCCAACCGAAGAGCGAGGTGGTGTGAGTGATGCCAACATCGTCAGCTCTGCGGGTGTGACGACACTCGATGGCTTTGGACCATATGGTGATGGCGATCATACGGTGCATGAGAGGGCACTCAAGAGCAGTTTCGAGAGTCGCATAGATCTCAGTTACAAACTGCTTCGACACTTTATTAAAGAGGGGGATTTTTAATGGGCAAACGAAAGATCGGCATGTGGATGTATAAAAACGGCGGTGGTGAAAAAATAGCCAAAAAAATGATCAAAAAACTTAAAGAACGTGACATCAAGGTAGTCAATGATATCAATCTCCGTCATGCGATAGCAAAAAATGATGATATCGTTTATAATGAGGTGAAAGTGAACAAACTTGATCTTTTCTTCTCGTATAACGCGGGAGAACAGACGCAGTATCAGATGTATCTTTATCAAGCTTTGGCACGTGTGATACCGACAATCAATTCTTATGAGGCGTTTGCATTGACGGAAGATAAGTTTCAAACCAATTTTTTGCTTAAAAACAATGGAGTAAGTACTCCGGAGTACAAACTGTGTCACAGGGATGACGGACATGAGCTTAAAAAAATCATTAAAAAATGGGACAAAATGGTCTATAAGCCGACTGATGGTTGGGGCGGTGTAGGACTGACCAAGATAGAGAGTGAAGCCAACCTCGATATGCTTTTGCCGTTTTTAAACCAAATGGATTTGCGCTTTTTCTATGTCGAGAAGTTCATCGATTACGATAAGACGGACTACCGTGTCGATATCGTCGACGGGCAATTTGTTGGATGTTATGGTAGAAAAGCAGGTGGGAGTGACTGGCGTACCAATGTTACAAGCGGCGGAAGCGTTTTTTTGCGTGAGCCAAACGACGAGGTGGTCGAGCTTGCCCTTAAAGCTGCCAAGGTGTGCAATATTGATATCGCCGGTGTCGATATCATTTACGACAGAGAAAAAGAGGAGTATGTGGTTCTTGAAGTCAACGGTATTCCTGCTTTTGCGACACCTGAGCAGGAAAAAATAGGGCTGAACTTCAATGACAAAAAGATAGATCTGATCGTCGATCTTATCGATAGAAAAACCAAAAAGAAAAAAGGAGAGTAAAATATGAATATCGTCAATAAAAAGAAAAAACTGCCAAAGATCGGGTTGTTGTATCTGGATTATGTATTACGCTTTTTCGATAAAAGCAATTTCAAAGGATGGCCGGATAAAATTGAGACGGTCGTTTATCATTGGGGGAACGACAAAGCACGGTTTATCAACGAGGTGCGGCGCAAGGAGATCGATGTCCTTATAGGTAATATCCCAGCCACTGCTTATGAGACTTTCAAAGAGATAGCCGCAGCCCTGCCGCATGTGCGCTTCATCCCATCGATTGAGACGCAGTTTGCCAACAAAAGTAAAGAGAACGTTACTCTTTTTGCCAAAAAGCACAATCTTTCCATCCCTCATACGGAGATTTTTTACGATAAAGAGGAGGGATACAAGTATCTTAAAACCTGCAAGTATCCACAAATTATCAAGCGAAGTTACGGACCATCTAATTATGGCGGCTATTATGTGCATAAAGTTGACAGTTATGAAGAAGCGATAGCACTTCTTGAAGAGAAGAAGTATATGCCTATTTATACCCAGGATGCGATCCCTTTGAAATACAGCGGCGATATTCGCGTGATGCTTATTGGTCATAAGCCTGTTTGTGCCTTTTGGCGCTTTTCCGGTGAGGGGCAGTGGATCACCAACACCTCTCAAGGCGGCAGTATGAGCTATGACAATGTTCCGATGAGTGCTTTGGAGCTGGCAGTAGAAGCGAGCAAAGCCGCCAAGGCGGAGTACTGGGCGTGTGACATTGCTATAGATGAAAACACCGACAAACCATACATTCTTGAATGTGCGACGGCGTTTGCTGCGTTTCCGTATATTCGTGACTGGATTGGGCAGTACATTATGTGGGATCTGAGTGAGGGCAGATTCCCACTGCCGCATGTGCCGCTGTATAGCTGGGAGGAGCTTGGCAAGATCTCTCCATCGCTGCTTCGTACGATGCGCCATATCCACTTCGCCAAGTATACACCATCGGCCGACGGTGCTTATTGGCTCGAGGACAAGGGAGAGTTCGATATGGAAAAGACAGAGGAGTCCACTCCCGATGATATCCCAGACCCTATCAAGCCGGAAGAGGAGGATAAAATCCCCGAGATCGTCAAAGAGAGTGTCAAAGAGGAGGCTGAAGTTGGACCTGATGAGCAGGAGCAGTATGAACTTGAAAATGTTACACTTACTCAACTGCTGACACTGCAAGGAATGGAGGAAGATGTCGCCGTAAAGATTAAAGAGCTTATAGACAACAAAGAGATAAGCTCTTTGGAAGATTTGAGCAAGTATGATTTCGTCTCCAAAGAGCAGCTAGACCAGTGGTCTAAATATTTCAAGTAAGGGCAGCCATTGAGACAGCAGTACACTTCCTATAAGGAATGCGTTGAACTTTTTTATGCGTTGGAAAAAGAGTATCCAGATCTCATAGAGGTCAATGTCATCGGAAAGACATGGGAAGAGCGCGACATCATCGAAGTGACCATTACCAAGGATGTCCAAAACCATGTACAAAAACCGGCGCTCTTTTATACCGGGACGATCCATGCGAGAGAGTGGATAGGAATCGAACTTTCAATCCATTTTGCGAAGTATATCGTGCAGCATATCGACTACGATCCACGGCTTAACGACTATCTTGACAACGCTTCACTCTACATCGTCCCTTGTGCCAACCCGGACGGCTATGAGTTCTCTCGAGAACATTTCAGCTTTTGGCGTAAAAACAGACGCAAAAACGCAGACGGAAGTTTTGGCGTCGATCTCAATCGTAACTTTGAAGTAGGCTTCGTTCCAAGCAAGAACACCACCTCCAATGTCTATCCCGGTCCTCATCCATTTAGTGAACCGGAAACCAGAGCGCTTCGAGACTTTTTTCTTGCACACCCCAACATCACGATAGCCCTGGACTACCACTCGCAGGGCAATGTCTTTTTCCCTGCGCACAATTTCATCCACGAAGATGCCGAAGATGCGATTGATCTCAATCTCTTAGCCAGTAATATGGCTGAAGAGATACGAAAAGAGAGCGGCAGGGAGTACGGTATCCATATGGGCAAGCCGCCGACCCATCTTATCAGCGGCAGTGGACGAGAGTTCTACTATAACAATGGTGCGCTTGCATTGGTCGTTGAGGTGGGCAGTCGCAATATCAGTGACTATATGGAAAATATGTTAGAGAACATAGATGAAAATATCCGAGCACTCATGTGTGCCCTCGGTGAAGTACAAAACTATCACAAGGAGCAGCGTCTCCCAAGAGTGGAGAACTTCAAAGCCTCGTTTGTCGGATCAAAAGAGGTGGAGCTGGAGTGGGAGTACGACTTGCAAGAGGATATCTACTTTGAGATCTACCGCTCCAAAAAAGAAAAAGGTTTTGCTCAAAGCTCCAACCGCATAGGCATTACAAAGCTCAAAACTTTTCGCGATCGCAATCTCAACAGCTCGACGAACTATTACTACTATATACGCGCAGTCGATAAAGCGAAGAAACTGCGCTCACCGTATGGGCAGTATCTTGGCATCCGCACTCGGCCTGCGGAAAATATGTTCTCCAAAATTCTCTATCCCGTCCCAAGTAAAATAGGCTATGTCGGTGAAAAGACAAAGCGCAACAAAGAGCACTTTGGTGTGAACTCGCTTTTTGTCGGTGTCAGCCAGAAAAAGGGTGAGTGTTATGGAGTGTGTGGATTTAGTCTGGCGAGTATCCCAGAAAATGCGAAGATAGAACTTGCTTCCATCTCCTTTTATCCGATGAATCGCGTTGCGGTGCAGGTAGAGAAGTATGGCGAGTGGCGTGTAGGACAGATGGATGAGCGTACCATCGGTGATATCAGCAGTTTCGATGAGATAAAAAATGCGAAGATGCTCAGCTATATCGATAGACCAACCCGTTCCCATCAGCTTTCACAAGGAGTGTGGAAGACCTACTATTTCGCCAAACAGGAGCGAGATGCATTGCAGCAGTCACTTTTTCGCAGAGAAGCCTATTTTAGGATGGAGGGACCGACAACGCTGCCTCTTGATCGTGCCAGTCAGTTGATGCAGTGGGATATCGGCTATGGAAAGTTCAGTGGCGGTCTTACCTATAGACCAAAACTCGATATATCTTATACAATCAATGAAGCAAGGCTCGATATAGAGTCAGCCATGGAATTCAGCATCAATGCCGAACAGATAAAGAGGGACCAACTCAAAGTCGGTTTTGATGTAAATGGAAATAAAGTATTTGGATGTATGAAATTTGATCTTTCCAATCTTCCTGATATGGAGAATATCGTTATTTCGGAGGCGTACATAGAGTTGACAGCACAAAAGATTCAGGCTAAATCAAGCATACGCTTTCATGTTGAGATGATCGAACCTATCGATGCAGAGATCACTTATGAAAATGTCAAAAAAAGAGAGATAGTAGAGCGCATCGGTTATGATGTCAGTGTCGCCGATATCAAAGCAAGTAGAAAACAGCGATTTGTTTTTGACAGATTTGCCATCAATGAACTTCTCAATTATTCGGAAGAACATAATAAAATTTCCTTCGTCATTACTCCTACATCGCAGACACGGCTATGTCAAACACAATATGTTAATTTTATGGATGAGAAGAAGCTGGAACGTCCATCACTTATTATAAAATACATTAAAAAAAGAAGAAATCCTCCGTCGCAAGTAGAAAATTTACGAGTCAAACTTGAAAAAGGCATTTTCAAGCTTGAATGGGAGAATCCGAAAGAAGAGGGCTTTAAGGGTGTGATTGTTGTGAAAAATGCCAACAAAGTACCGTGTACTCCGTATGATGGACAAAAAATCTACGGTGGATGCGATAACTATACCTACGATAAGTTTGGAGACAGTAAGGTACATAAATATTATGCAGTATTTAGCTACGATGATGTACCGAACTTTTCAGAACCTGCTGTAATAGAAGTAAATAAGTAATGAGGCATAAAAAGAGACAGCTAAAATTGTTAGCTGTCTAAGAAATAGACAAAACAAAAAAAATATTCTTGTTCTCTCTCATATTTAAGCTCCCCCTAAGCAACATTCCTCTATAATTCCCATCCACAAACGGAGACCGGGTTGGTTTCGAGAGTTTGAGATCATTGACAACTAAGCAAGGGAAG